>CAZHYI010000102.1:0-4812 GCA_964536595.1 uncultured Candidatus Bathyarchaeia archaeon | reverse complement strand
GTGCCAGCAGCTGTAAGCTTCATTGTTAAAAGAACTGAGTTATTAACTTCCTATACGCCCTATCAAGCTGAAGTTTCTCAAGGCCTCCTACAGATACTCTTCGAGTATCAAAGCATGATATGCGAATTGACAGGTATGGATGTTGCTAACGCATCTATGTATGATTGGGCTACAGCTGCCGGTGAAGCAGCTAGGATGGCTGCTAGGTATACTGGAAGAAGGAAGGTACTGGTTCCTTCAACGATGAGTCCTAGACGACTCTCAACAATTAAGGTCTACTGTGAGCCTTCAGACATTCAGATAGAAACCGTGAATTATGAGAGTAACAGTGGACAGATAGATATTGAGGATCTGAAGGAAAAGATATCGGAGGATACAGCAGCTGTCTATATAGAGAATCCCTCCTATTTGGGTTTCGTTGAGACTGAGGTAGAGGCCATATCACAAATCACTCATGATGCGAATGGGCTCTTCATTGTGGGTGTTGATCCTATTTCTTTGGGGGTTTTGAAGCCTCCGGGCGAGTACGGTGCAGATATAGTGGTTGGTGAAGGTCAGTCCTTAGGGAACCCTATGAATTATGGCGGGCCTCTACTGGGAATATTTGCATGTAGAGAGGATAGGAAGCTGATCAGGCAGATGCCTGGGAGAATTATAGGGATGACTGAAACTTTTGATGGTGAGCAGAGGGCTTTCTGTATGGCGTTGCAAACTAGGGAGCAGCACATACGGCGGGAGAGGGCTACATCAAACATATGTACGAACCATGCATTATGCGCTGTTGCGGCAGCTGTTTACCTCGCCTTACTTGGTCCTGGAGGACTTAGAGAGTTAGGGATGCTTATTATGGATCGGTCTCAATACGCTATGGATTTAATCTCTAAAATTGATGGTGTTAAGGCGCCTATCTTTAATTCGCCGCACTTCAAGGAATTCACTGTCAATTTTGATTGGGCTGGGAAGTCGGTTCAGGAAGTGAATAGGGAGCTTTTGAAGTATGGTATTCATGGGGGTATAGATTTAAGCAGAGAGTTTCCTGAGTTTGGAGAGACAGCTCTCTATTGCGTAACTGAGATTCACAGTGTGGAGGATGTGGAGAGGTTAGCTAAAGCGTTGAGTGAGGTTTTAATGTCATAGGGGGAGGGTTACGTGTTGAGAAGGTATAGGCAGGCTTGTTGGGATGAACCGCTGGTTTTTGAGCTTGGTAGGAAGGGTAGGAGAGGATATACGCTTCCTAAAGTTTCAGGCAGTGAGGATAGGCTGCGGGCTCTGGGAGGAATGTTGAGAAGTGAGCCGCCTCAACTTCCAGAGCTTTCTGAAGTGGAGGTTGTGAGGCATTATGTTAGGCTCTCACAGATGAATTACTCAGTTGATTTAGGCCTATATCCATTGGGCAGCTGTACGATGAAGTATAACCCAAAGATAAGTGAGGAGTTAGCGTCTTCACCTAAAGTGGCGAATCTGCATCCGAACCAGGATCCCAGCACTGCCCAGGGAATTCTGGAGGTTATGTATAAGCTTTCAAGGTGGCTTTCAGAGATAACAGGCATGCATGAGGTGAGCTTAATCCCATCAGCTGGAGCACATGGAGAGTTTCTAGGGAATCTGATTATACGTGCATACCACAAATTTAATGGTGAACTCTCGGAGAGAACTGAGATTCTGATTCCCGACTCTGCTCACGGAACGAATCCAGCTAGTGCAGCTATGTGCGGCTTCAAGATAGTTGTTATTCCATCAAACTCTGATGGGTGTGTAGATATTGAGGCTTTAAAGTCGGCTGTGTCGAGTCATACGGCAGGTCTGATACTAACGAATCCTAACACTCTCGGTGTTTTTGAGAGGAATATTGAAGCGATGGCGGAGATAATCCATGATGTAGGTGGACTGCTATATTATGATGGGGCAAACCTCAATGCTATTCTGGGTAAAGTAAGGCCTGGAGATATGGGATTCGACATCGTACACGTCAACATTCACAAAACATTTGGCACTCCCCATGG
The DNA here is from genome assembly GCA_964536595.1 of uncultured Candidatus Bathyarchaeia archaeon. Lineage (GTDB taxonomy): Archaea > Thermoproteota > Bathyarchaeia > Bathyarchaeales > B24-2 > CAZHYI01. Next base: position 2,809 of record CAZHYI010000102.1, on the reverse strand, counting down.
AGGCGGCGGTCCAGGCTCAGGGCCCGTCGGTGTAGTTGAGGAATTAGAGAAGTTCCTTCCGATTCCAAGAATAGCTTTTGATGGTGAGAAATACTATCTAGACTTTGATAAGCCGTACTCTATAGGTGCTATTGGCGGATACTTCGGTAACATACCTGTGTTACTTAAGGCCTTCGTGAACATTCAGTGTTTAGGTCGTGAAGAGTTAAGGGAGGTTGCTGAAGTGTCGGTTTTAAATGCAAATTACATAATGAGGAAGGCGTCTTCCATAAGGGGGTTTGAGTTACCGTTTAATCCCTCCACTCCAAGGAAACATGAGTGTGTCCTTAGCGTTAAGAGGATGTATGATGAGACTGGTGTTAGGGCTCTAGACGTCTCTAAGAGGATTCTTGATTTTGGATTGCACCCTCCGACCATGTATTTCCCACAGATAGTTGATGAAGCCTTAATGATTGAGCCGACTGAGTCATTCGAGAAGGAAGAGCTTGACAGATACATTGAAGTCTTGAAGCTAATATCCAAGGAGGCGTATGAAACACCTGAAAAGGTTAAGAGCGCACCGCATAATACTTCAGTCGGTAGATTGGATGAGGCTAGGGCGTCGCATCCGAGAACGTTAGCCTTAAGTTGGAAGATGTATCTGAAAAAATTAAAGAGTGGTAAACTTGAGGATTAAGTGAACTCTGTCGGTAAAGGGGAAGCTTATGGAGGTGTCGGTTAGACTATTCACAACATTGAGAGAGATAATAGGTTCTTGGCAGATTAAAATTAGATTGAGGGATGATGCTTCACTGAAAGAGCTTATAGAGACATTGGTGGAGACTTATGGGCCGAGGGTGAGGGATTACCTCTGCCGTGAGGATGGCATCGTAAGGGAGAATATAAACTTCTTCATTAATGGTGTCAAGATAGATAAGTCTCATATTGAGAGTGTGAAGCTAAAGAAGGGAGATACGGTAGCTATCATACCGCCTATAAGTGGGGGAGTCTAGAAACTTTCTGATCAAATAGAGGCGCCTTCTAGGCGACTGGAATGTTCTATCACCTTATATTAACAACAGATTGTGACTTGAAATGTAGATACTGTTATGGTAAATCGATTGAGGATATGGAGACTGACTTTGGGGATTTCCAGATAGATTATTCAGTGCCTAAGAGAATCAGTTACAGTATAGAAACTCTGAAGAGTTTCATTGAGAGAGACCCTGAGCCTGTAATCATATTTTATGGTGGTGAACCCCTACTCTGTATAGATGAGATAAAAGAAATAATGGATCAGCTTAAGGCTAGAGCCTTCATCATCCAAACCAACGGATTGAACTTGATGAAGCTTGACCCTGAATACTTAAGAAGGTTACAAACAATCTTCGTCTCTATTGATGGTGAAGAGACACTAACAGACTTTTATCGTGGAAGGAATGTTTATCGAAGAGTGATCGAGAACCTCAACCTCCTAATGGAGAGTGGATTTAGAGGAGAAGTGATCGCCAGAATGACTGTTATGGAGCAAACAGATATTTACAGGCAAGTCTTATGGTTGCTGAATAATCAAGACTTTTCCTTCTCTTCAATCCATTGGCAGATTAACGCTGGTTTTTGGAGGAGTGATATACCCGATAGGCTTGAGTCCTTCAGTAAATGGGTGAGGAAAAGCTACAATCCAGGTATTAGGGAGCTTATAGGTTTCTGGGTTAAAAGTATGGAGAGAGGCGTGGTTTTGAGGCTTTATCCCTTCTTGGGAGTTATGAAGTCGCTTTTAAGGGGTGAAGGAAGCCTTCTTAGGTGTGGTTCGGGATGGATAAACTACACCATACAGACGGATGGGCATATAATTCCATGCCCGATAATGATTGGGATGAGAGACTTTTATCTAGGCCACATAAAGGATTCTGATCCTTCAAGATTACGAAAGATCTATGTTGGTTCTCCCTGTACTGAATGTGAAATTCTGCATGAGTGTGGTGGAAGATGCTTATACGCAAATCTAACTAAAAGATGGCCTGATCAGGCTTACAGGTTAGTCTGTGAAACAGTGAAGAACCTTATCGCTCAACTAAAGAGGGCTCTTCCTATAGTTAAGCGCCTAATATCTGAAGGAAAAATAAGTATGAAGGATTTTGAGTTTCTGGAGTTTAATAGTTGTGAAGTTATTCCGTAAGTCAATTAAACACTTATCTTCTGATTCTTAAATAAGAATTTAGAGACGAAGGTTGCATGATCGATTATGATAAAATGGCCTCCGAATACTCCCTCCATCGTAAAGTTAATCTTGAAGTTTTAAAGAGCCTAATTAAAGAAGGCAATGTTAACAGCGACTCCAAGGTTCTGGAGATAGGATGCGGCACAGGCAACTACATAACTGCTATTGAGGAGTTGACGGGCGCCTCATGTTGGGGTATAGATCCATCAAGAATGATGCTCTCTAAAGCTGAGGAGCGATCTAAAAAGGTTAAATTTAAGCTTGGAAGGGCTGAAAAGATAGAGTTCCATGATAACTTCTTTAATCTAGTATTCTCTGTTGATGTTATACATCACGTTAAAGACCGTTTAGCCTACTTCCGTGAGGCCTATAGAGTATTAAAGAAGAGAGGTAAAGTATGCACTGTTACTGATTCAGAATGGATCATTCGTCACCGCCAACCACTCTCACTATACTTCCCTGAAACAATCAATGTCGAACTGGAGAGGTATCCCCGAATAGCTGAACTACGAAGTCTTATGTCGCAAGCGGGTTTCAGGGAACTTCATGAGAATATAGCTGAATTTGCCTATGAACTCACCGACATTCAGGCATACCGTGATAAGACCT
>CAZHYI010000101.1:0-4826 GCA_964536595.1 uncultured Candidatus Bathyarchaeia archaeon | reverse complement strand
CCATTAATGCTGTAAGAAAAGCCATTTCAGCTGTTAAACCCATTAAACTGGAGAAATATAGTGTGAGAGCGATAGAAGGAGGAACAGACGCTATAGTGGAGGTGAACGTGCTGTTAGAGAAGGATGGGAAAACTGCTACAGCTACATCCGCTAGGGAAGATATAGTGATGGCTAGCGTTGAAGCCATGATCAGTGGCTTAAATGCTCTACTGATTAATGAGTACTATAATAAAACGTGAGTTGATGGTTTTGATGCTACCCAAAAAATTTTTAAGCGAGAAAAATATAGCAAATATGAAATCTTGGAGGACAAGGCGTAATGAGGGATCGTTTCCTCTAAAGTTATGGACAAACACTGCGAGAAAACAGAGAGAGCAAGAAGAATTTTTGCCACACAAAACTTGGAGAGCAAATCTTATTCTTTAAAATGTAAGAAAAAGGAGGAATGGGTTAAGTGGAAATTATGACTGGAGCAAAGGCGCTCTTAAAATCCCTGGAACTACATAAGGTAAATGTGATATTCGGAATACCCGGCGGAGCCACAATACCAATCTATGATGAAATGCTCAACTCAGATATTAGACACATTTTGGTCCGACATGAGCAAGCTGCTGCACATGCCGCTGATGGTTACGCAAGGGCTAGCGGTAAACCTGGAGTCTGCTTCGCTACTTCAGGTCCAGGCGCAACAAATCTAGTTACTGGAATAGCCAATGCTTACATGGACTCTATACCCGTATTAGCCTTTACAGGGCAAGTGCCAAGAGCATACATAGGTAAAGATGCTTTTCAGGAGGCAGATATCGTCGGAATAACAACACCAATAACAAAGCATAACTTTCAAGTTCGTTCCGCTTCTGAAATACCTGAAATTGTAAAGAAAGCATTCTACATAGCCACTACAGGGAGACCCGGGCCGGTACTCGTTGATCTGCCCAAAGATGTTCAAACGGAAACTGCAGAGATGAGTTTCGATGGGGAAGTCGTGCTTAGAGGTTATAAGCCAAAATATAGACCTCACCCCGTACAGGTGAAGAGGGCGGTTAATCTTCTTACTGAGGCTGAAAGACCCTTAATTCTTGCTGGTGGAGGAGTAATATTATCTAATGCAAGTGATGAGTTGCTTCGTTTAGCAGAAACCCTTCAAGCTCCTGTAGCAACCACTTTAATGGGTAAAGGAGCCTTTCCGGAAGACCATCCATTAGCGCTGGGCCATGTAGGGATGCATGGAACATTGGTCGGGAACAAATTAATTATGGAGAGTGATGTGCTCCTATGTGTAGGTTTACGATTCTCTGATAGGACTACTGGGAATCCTAAAGAGTTCTGTCCAGACGCTAAGATTATCCATATAGATATTGACAGTGCAGAAATTGATAAAAACATAAAGTGTTATCTCCCGATAGTTGGAGATGCAAAGCTTACATTGAAGGCTATCAGTGAAACCTTACTTCAAACTTCAATAAAGAACAAATCTAAATGGACAGAAAGAGTTGCTCAAATGAAGAAGGAATGCGAACTTGAAATTAGAGAAGGGTTTAACCCGCCCAGATTAATGAAGGTGCTAAGGAAACTTTTACCACGAGACGCTATAGTAACAACTGAAGTTGGTCAAAACCAAATGTGGGCAGCGCTGTATCTTAAGAGCTACCTACCTAGAACATTCATAACTTCAGGTGGATTAGGAACAATGGGATTCGGTTTTCCGGCGGCGCTGGGAGCGAAAGTGGCTTGCCCTGACAGAATAGTTGTGGATATAGCTGGTGACGGAAGCTTCATGATGAATTATCAAAATTTAGCTTGCTCTGTAAAGGAAGACATCCCCGTCATCATCATAGTATTAAACAATTCGGTTCTCGGTATGGTCGCCCAGTGGCAAAGGCTTTTCTATAATCGTAGATACTCTCAAGTCGCGTTAGGTAGAGTACCCGACTTCGTGAAGTTAGCTGAGGCACATGGAGCTTTAGGGTTGAGGGCAGAATCTGTAGAGGAGTTTGAGAAAGCAGTTAAGGAGGGTATAAAAAGTGACGCTACATGCGTAATAGACGTTCCTATATCTCCAGAAGAGAATGTGTTACCGATGATTCCTGCAGGTAAAAGCTATAAAGATATGATAGTGGGGTAATGTGGGATGGGAAAAGAGAATGCACATATAATTTCTGCAATAGTTGAAAATAAACCGGGAGTGTTATATAGCATCTCCAATATGTTCAGAAGAAGAGGATTTAACATTGATAGTATAACTGTTGGACCTACAGAGAGAGAAGATACAGCTAGAATGACTATCTTGGTTAAGGGAGATGAAGATACTCTGGAACAGGTGGTTAAGCAACTTAATAAACTTATAGACGTTATAAAGGTGAGCGTACTGGACCCTAAATCTTCTGTTGTTAGGGAGATGAGTCTAATTAAGATTCATGCACCAGACTCAAAGACTAGATCAGACATAATGAATTATGTGAGTGTCTTCAGAGGCAGCATAGTGGACATATCTCCTGACTCATTAATCGTTGAAACCACAGGTGACTCAGAGAAAATCGATGCCTTCATCAATCTTGTGAAGAGCTTTGGTATAAAAGAGATTGCTAGAACAGGGATAACAGCTTTATCTAGAGGTTTAAAACAATAAGAAGGAGGTGAAACGAATTGATGAAGGTGTATTATGACAAAGATGCGGATCTAGACATATTAAAGTATAAAACCGTCGCTATAATTGGATATGGCAGTCAAGGCAGAGCGCAAGCTCTGAATCTAAGAGACACCGGAATAAAGGTTGTTCTGGGTCTTAGGCCTCAAGGCCCTTCATGGAAGAGAGCTACTGAAGAAGGGTTCGAAGTATTAACCATAAATGAAGCAGCGAGAAGGGGAGATATAATTCACATGTTGATCCCAGATATGGCGCAACCCACTGTATATCACGAATACATCGCTCCAAACTTAAAGTCAGGAAAAACATTATGTTTCTCCCATGGATTCAACATCCATTTTAAACAGATCGTTCCACCGCCCGACATAGACGTGATTATGGTTGCTCCTAAAAGTCCTGGACCAAGATTAAGGGAAACGTATGTGGAGGGTTTTGGAGTTCCAGCTCTAATAGCGGTATATCAGAATGTTAGTGGAAAAGCTAAGGATGTAGCTTTAGCGTTAGCTAAAAGTTTAGGGTGTACTCGTGCTGGAGTACTGGAAACCACATTTAAAGATGAAACCGAGAGTGACCTTATAGGTGAACAAACAGTTCTAGTGGGAGGCTTAATAGAGCTTATAAAGAAGGGTTTTGAAGTCTTGGTGGAGGCGGGTTACCCTCCTGAATTAGCGTATTTCGAAGCTTGCAATGAAGCTAAATTGATAATGGACTTAATCTATACAAGTGGAATAATAGGGATGCTGAAGGCTGTTTCAGACACAGCTAAGTATGGTGGACTCACTGTAGGCCCAAAAGTGATTGATGAACATGTTAAAGAGAACATGCGGAAGGTTGTTAAGACTGTTCAGAGTGGAGAATTCGCTAAAGAGTGGATTTCAGAAAGCAAGAAAGGTACGAGACTCAAAAGATTGATGGAAGAAATGGAAGAGCATCAAATAGAGAAGGTTGGTAAGTTTATTAGGAAAACGGCGGGTCTCGAAAAGTAATTTTTCCCTTTAATTATTTTTAAAGAAGGAAATTTTGAAATGAATTTGATAGAGAGAATTCTTGCATATTCCGCAGAGAGAGATCATGTAGAGCCGGGAGAAATAGTTGAGGCGAAGATTGATGTTGCGATGGTGAATGATATTACAGGTCCATTGGCGGTTAGGGCCTTCAAAGAGACTGGAGTAAAGCGAGTTTGGGACCCAAATAAGATTGTGATAGTGCTTGATCATCAAGTACCTGCTGATTCTGTTCAGGCAGCTAACCTCCATAGAACAATGCGTGAATTCTCACTGGAGCAAGGGATACCCCATCTTTATGATGTGGGGCAAGGAATATGTCACCAAATAATGGTTGAGCGGGGGTATGTAGTTCCTGGGAGTCTCATTGTGGGAGCAGATTCACATACGTGCACTTATGGTGCGTTAGGAGCATTCGCTACTGGAATAGGATCTACAGAAATGGCTGCAGTATTCGTGACCGGTAAATTATGGTTTAAGGTTCCTGAAACCTATAAGATCGAGGTTGATGGCGACTTCCAAGAATGGGTTACACCTAAGGATTTAACATTGAAAATTGTTGGAATGATAGGTGCTGACGGCGCTATTTATAAAGGAATAGAGTATTCAGGATCAACGATCGCTAACATGAGCATTTCAGGTAGGCTCACTTTATGCAATATGGCTGTTGAGATGGGAGCTAAGACTGGAATTATAGAGCCAGATGAGAAGGTAGAGGCATATCTGAAGAATAGAACAGACTCTAAAATCAAGAATTTATCAAATGATGACTCCTCATCTTATGAGAAGATTTTTAATGTGGATGTTAATGATTTGGAACCGCAGGTAGCGCTCCCAGACTCTGTTGATAATGTGAAACCAATCGGTGAGGTTGAGGGATTACCTATAGATCAAGCCTTTCTAGGCTCCTGCACTAATGGTCGGTTGGAAGATATTAGGTTAGCGGCCAAACTAATTAGGAATAGGAAAGTTGCTAGAAACGTACGTTTCATAGTTATTCCAGCCTCAAACGAGGTCTACTTAAGGGCTTTACATGAGGGGTTGATTGACATATTGATTAGGGCAGGCGCCTATGTTGGGGGGCCGTGTTGCGGTCCATGCTTTGGCGGTCATATAGGCTTAATAGCGGAAGGCGAGGTATGTATAAGTACATCTAATAGAAACTTCAGAGGTAG
>CAZHYI010000100.1:0-4889 GCA_964536595.1 uncultured Candidatus Bathyarchaeia archaeon | reverse complement strand
TGAGGAGGTAGTCAGTAGAGATGACATGGTTCTTATAAAGCCGAATTATGTTGTGGCTTCGCATCCTTCAACCGGAATCACCACCGATACCGGTGTTGTGGAGGCTCTGATCAAATACTTTAAGGAGGCGGGTGTGAAGGAGATTGTTGTGGGTGAAGGGGGTGCAGGCGACACAGAGAAGGCTTTTGATGTTGTCGGGGTTAGGGCTCTATGCGCTAGGGAGCGTATTCGTTTAGTGAATCTGAATAGGGATGACGCCATAACCGTTCGAATTCCAAATGCTCTCTCATTGAAGGAAGTTAATATAGCTAAGACTGTTCTGGAGAGTACATGCATAGTTAATGTTCCTGTCTTGAAGGTTCATCACTTAGCTTTCGTAACCCTCTGCATCAAGAACCTCATGGGCGCCATCATCCCAAAAAGTATAATGCATACGAATCTAGATGAGAAGCTAGTTGACCTCGCATCTGTAATTAAGCCGAAGATAAACTTGATTAGTGGAATAGTCGGTGCAGAGAAGGATGAGACGCGAGGTGATCCGGTAGAGATGGGTATCATTATAGCGGGTAGAGATATTGTGGCTACGGATGCTGTGGGAGCGATGGTGATGGGTATCGATCCATATAAGGTTCGTTATTTACGCCTTGCTGAGGAGAGAGGGCTGGGAGTGTTAGATACTAATAGAATAGAGGTTGTGGGTGAGAGTATAGAGGCTGTACGTAAAGAGTTCAAGTTGCCTCCAGGCTTCAGTAGATAATTGGCGTTAAAGCTTGAAACCATTAAAAATTAATAAAGCGGCTTCTTTTAATTATGACATCATAGGTGTGATATTAAAATGTCTAAAATCGTGATTATTTATGATAGTAAAACAGGTAATACTGAAAAAATGGCTGAGGCTATAGCTGAAGGTGCACGTTCAGTGGAAGATACAGAAGTCGTTATCAGAAAGGTCGGGGAAGCCTTCTCTTTGAGTGAATTGGGGATTGCGGATGCGGTTATTTTGGGTTCGCCTGCTCATTACGCTAATCTTACGTCGGAGATGAGGGTTATACTTGAATCGATTGAGAAGTTAAGTGGATTCGGCAAAATCGATTTGAGAGGTAAAGTTGGAGCAGCCTTTGGTAGTTATGGTTGGGATGGCGGTTGGTCCCTTGAGAAGATATTTAGTGAGTTTATGGGTAGGGTTGGAATGCAAGTAAAGCAGTCTATTTTACTCTCCGTTGGTGCTCCAGACTCTGAGGTTCTGAGAGATGTAGAGAGTTAGGAAAGAGAGTAGCTGGTGATGTGGAGGGGTAACCTCCAGAAGCTTTATTCTTCTTTTATTGCGCACTATGGTTTAGTGCCACTATTATTTATGTGAGATGTGTATTTCAAACCTATTTTTTTGCTTCATAATTGATTTATTAAATTTAAAATAAATAGATCAGACGCTAAAACCAAAAATGCGGAAAAGTAGAGAGGGTGAAATATGAAAAAAATAGTAAGGAGGGTTTCGAGGGGGAAGAAGGGGATTAGCGTAGTGATTGCAACAGTGATTCTTGTCGCTGTAGCCATAACAGTCGCTGTTTCAGTAGCCTTCTGGATGGGATCAATAGCAGGACAATACACAAGATTCGAAAAATTACAGGTACTCGATCCCTCAATATCCAAAAATAACACTAATTGGAGTTTAGCTTTCGAAGTTAAAAACATTGGTTCAACAGACGCCACTGTAGATAACATCTTAATCAATGGATTGAGCTACACCAATAACAATTTCAACGCTACAGTATCTCCTAGTTTACCCCAAAGCCTATCTAGCGGTGAAAGTACAACGATTACTTTGAGCATTCCTATAAATAACTCGACTTTAACTGCTGGTACAACAATCGAAGTTAAGTTCCATACTGTGGCTGGTATGGAATATCCGAAGATGGTTACTCTCCCCTAAACCCCTCACCCACTTTTTTTGAGAGGTTAAGCTAATGGGCCTCTTCAGGAGAAGAAAGAAGAAGGATAGTAAGGAGCCTAAAAAGAAGAGAGTTATTGAAGTTAAGGAACTGGATCCTACATATAAGGTTGTTGAGAGCTACTGGGTCATTGAGCCCTTCGCCAAAGTCCATATAGTGGAGTCACCTGAATATGAAAACTTCCAGTACTTCGTTGATGAAGTGAAGCTTGACGAGAGAGAAAACGCAGTCAAGGAAAAAATAATTGATATTCTGGGTAAGGAGCTTGAGCCTCCAGAAGATTCTGAGGTAGATCCCACATCTTACGTCCTGAAAGAGGCCGAAAGAATAGCGATAAAGTATAGGCGTTCCCTCGGAAAGTTCAGTGAAGACTCATGGAAAAAAATATTTTATCATGTAGTTAGAGATCTAGCCGGTTACGGTGAACTGAACGTACTATTTAGGGATCCAGAAATCGAGGACATATCATGTAACGGGTTATATAAGCCTATATATGTGTGGCATAGAAAGTACGAGAGCATACCCACAAACCTCAGATTTGTGGATGAAATATATTATGACAATTACATAGTTAAACTAACACACTTCGCCAACGAACATATTTCAAGTGCGCACCCAATTCTAGATGCCACGCTACCTGAAGGACACAGATTAGCAACGACGTTCATGAGGGAAGTATCCACCTCTGGAAGCACATTCTGCATCAGAAAGTTTCGTTCAGATCCGCTCTCAATCATTGATTTAATAAATTATGGCACCCTAAACGCTGAGGTAGCGGCTTACCTCTGGCTTCTTATGGAGAACAAGATGAGCCTCATGATCATTGGGGGAACGGGCGCTGGAAAGACAAGCACTCTAAACGCTATTGTAAGCCTCATCCCACAGAACAGTAAAGTCATAACAATTGAAGAAGTGGCTGAGCTTAACCCACCCCATGAAAACCGAATCCAATTCATCAGTAGAAGAGGCTTCAAATTCGGATCCGCAGAGGCAGCCTCAATTTCACTATTCGACCTTGTAAAGCTGAGTTTGAGATACAGACCAGATTACATAGTTGTAGGAGAGGTGAGGGGTGAAGAAGCCTACGTTCTCTTTCAGGCCTTAGCAACTGGCCATGGTGGTCTATGCACAATGCACGCCGACAGTCTAGATCACGCTGTTAAAAGATTAACTTCGCCACCCATGAATATTGCTGAGGTGTATGTGCCTCTCATGAATGCATGCATCTACATTTCTAGAACCGACTTACCTAAAAAGAGGATGGGTTTAACCTACGGCAGAAGAATAAGGAATATTTGGGAAATAATCGATTTCAATAAGTACAATTTGATATCTGAATGGTCTCCGATCGAGGATGTCCTAAAAACAGACCTTAAAAAAAGCTACCTCCTAGATATCATAGCCGCCAGAAGAGGAGTATCCAAGAAGGATATTCTTGCGGATTTAAAGAATAGAGAGAAACTTCTCTTAGGATTGGTTGAGAAGGGTATAAGGGATCAGAAAGAAGTTGCAAAAGCAATTATGAGTTACAAGAAAAAAGTGAACTCGAAAGTAGTCGCTTCATAAAAGGTGAATCTCTATGAGCAACTTCCTCGATTTTGTCTATGCACATTTCGGCTTTATAGGGTCCGCCCTAAAAAGAATAGTTCCGAAGTTTGAGGATGATATTGAGGCTGCAGGGATTAAGATTTATCCTGAAGTATTTCTTTCAGTCGTAGGCTTAGCAGCAATAATAAGTGTAGCTATACCAATATCATTAATCGTTTTAGATCTGCTCTCAATAATTGTTATTAAGGACCCGATAATCTACGGGTTAGCCTCTGTATCTCCCATAATCGTAATTCTCTTCGGCTTCGTATATCCTAAACTTGTAGCTTCAAATAGAATTTCAGGGTTAAAGAATGAAGTTCCATTCGCCTCCTTATATATGGCTGTTATGTGCAGTGGAGGCCTGTCACCCTACAACAGCCTCATCAGACTTAAAAATACCGATTTACTTCCTCACCTTAAAAGGGAAATTAGGAAGATAGAAGGCATAATATTCTCTCTTGGCCTAGATCCCGTCTCCGCTATGGAGCGTGCAGCTAGAGTTGTGCATCTAAGAGAATACAAAGAATTACTTTTAGGTTACGTATCCATCCTGAGGTCTGGCGGAGACGTGCTGCACTATCTACATATGCAGACAGAAAATCTCTTCGCAGAATTGAGAAATAGGTTCAAGTCTATGGGGGACAATATGAATGTCTTGATGGAGTCGTACATGATAGTTGGCGTTTTAGGGGCTCTAGGTTTATACATGATGTTCGTTGTATCCTTCAGCCTACCCACAGCAGGTATAGGCTTCACAGCTGAGAACTTCTTCCTCTTCTCCTTCATAATACTTCCATTCATGTCTCTACTGTTCATCTATTTCGGCGACGCCCTACAGATCAACTATCCCACCTACCAAAAGAAAATATATCTAACCATAGCTCTAACTCTCCCCTTAAGCATATTACTACTCACCCAGCTAGTTCTACCATACTTCACTAAAGGAATTCCTGTAATCCATCCCTTCGATAAGATAATTCCAACTTTGAAGTCAATCTTTGAGTTTGAGGAAGGAACCGAACCAGCTTTAGGAATGGCACTCTCACTATCCATCATTCTTCTACCATCCATAGTTACGACTCACATATGCCTCAAGAATGAGAGAGGAATATTCTATGGTTTAACTACCTTCATAAGAGATCTCGTTGAGAGTAGAAAGATGGGTTTAAGCCCAGAAAAATGCATAAAGCTTCTCTCTAAAAGGGATTATGGTAAATTCTCAAAACACTTGAAGCTTATAAACTCCAAACTGAATTGGGGTTTCTCCCTACACCAAATCTTTGAAGACTTAAAGAAGGAGATCAAGAGTTGGCTCTCCCTAATCAACCTCTACCTCCTAATCGACACTAT
>CAZHYI010000099.1:0-4939 GCA_964536595.1 uncultured Candidatus Bathyarchaeia archaeon | reverse complement strand
CCGTCAGCCACCTTAACGGAGCCGGCCTCCATAGTTAAGCATTGAATAGACTCGTCATGAGAGAATATACAATGCAGAATCTCCATCTTCAGTCTTAAAGCGAGCTGTTGATTGTCGGGATAAAGTTCTTGTAGAATCTTATCTAGGATCGGTTCTGCAAGATTGTAGCCGTGAATGTGATGTCCTACTCTATGAATAGCGTTCCCTATATCGTGGAGGTACGCTCCACAAAGCACTATAAGCTCTGCACTTTCAAGATCGCAAACTTTATCTCGAACAGTGGTTGGAATCATCCTCTTACTGAGGATTCTGAAGATTTCAAGAGCGCTTCCTGCAGTGATTCTTGAGTGGATGTGACCGTGATCGTTATATTTCAGTCTTCCTACAGCCATAACGTTAGCCATATATAAGTATGTTTGGGTAAGGGTGTCTTCCTCAAGAATTTTGAATGCCTCTACAAGTTTAGGGCTGTCTAGATTCTTATAGATAAGTTCTGTTGAAACAAGAACCAATACTGCTTCACCACATATTTAGATATTAAGATTATAGAAAGGAGACTTTCATAAAATTTTAGTTCTTCATCACCAATCTCTAACTTGTGGTTTCAATGAGAGGCAAAACGCATGTCTTGCTTGCTGTAGCCGCATTATTAGCGGCTTACATTTCTATAGGTGCTTCAATAGTGTTGTCGCCATGGTTCAGTTGGGAGAGAAATGCCCTCAGTGATCTGGGGCACTCAGCTAAAAGTGTGGTTGCACCGATCTTTAATTTCGGTTTGTTACTAACAGGCGTACTCATTCTTATTTATGCAGTTACGATTTTTAGGAGGGAAGCTAAATACACAAGTCTTTGTCTAGCAGTCTCGTCCTTTCTACTTCAGTTGGTAGCGATGTTTGATGAGATATACGGTTATCTTCACTATGTGGTCTCTGTCCTATTCTTCGTCTCGCTTGGCATAACCTTACTGGTCTTTGCTGTAGAGAAGAGGTCTATTCTTGCTGTGATACTATTCGTCTCAGCCTTCGCATCATGGATACTATATTGGTTTAAGGCATACACTATGGGCATAGCTGTTCCAGAAACCATATCAGCGATAGTAGTTACCCTATGGCTCTTAGTAACAACATTTAGAATGCATCTTGAGGAAAAAAGTAGTTCATTCTACCGCTGAAATGCTTCATTTAGGAAGTTCTAAGGGATTAGTCTATCTGAAGTGGTTAGGTTCTTGAAGTGTGTCCAGCATACCTTCATGCATATACCGCAATATCTCTGTCCCAACATATTCTTTCTATAGTTCCGACATGCAGAAACATTAATCTTTTTGCCGCCTTCAATAGCTTTGGCTGGACAGTTCTCGATGCATTCACCACAATCATCGCATAGCTCCGCATCTAGCCTTTCATCTGTTCTGAGAGGAGCATTAGTAACCACAGAGTTTAAGTGTACACGGCACTCATATTGGGGAGTTATTAGGAGAGTGTGCTCCCCAACCCTACCTAACCCTGCAAGCTCAGCTGCACGTTTATGCTTCACGCCTCCCTGATCGTGGCACGGGTAGGCTCTAAATCCCTTCTCCTCTATAAAGAGCACTATCTTATAGGCTATCTCCCTCACAATCTGGTAATGGAGCTCTACCAGCCTATTATACTGCTCATCAGGCACCTTCTCGATCATCGCCTCAACCAACGGATAAGCAAAAACAACAATCGCCTTTGCATCCTCGAAGCATCCTCTTCAGCTCCTCAGCATCCGCAACACCTACCAACCGCGCATCATTCTCTAAGGCAAACCTCTTAACTTCAGTGGTTAACTTATCTAACATCTCCAAGACTAACCTATTAAACCTAAACTCGAATAAAAATAATTTTCCATTAAACTGGTCAGTCGTTAATTCTTATTTATATGGTAGCGGGGGGTCGATTTGAACGACCGATCTCTGGGTCTCCCAATCAGGTGATTTATGAGCCCAGCGGGTTCACCTGGCTACCCCACCCCGCTTCAATAGAGAAAGCTCCATTTAGTCTTATTCGTATAATTAGAGACATAACCCATTCTTATAAATTTTAAGCCCACCCTTTACACCCTCAATTTTTATAGGAGATTAATGAAAGTGTTAGGGAGAAGATGAAGGTTCAAGATTCACCAGTCATAAAGAATCTGGATGAACTGCTTTCACATGGGAATGTTGAGGGTAAAAAAGCGGCATTAGAAATTATTGAGTATACTTTGATGAGGCTGGATTCCTACAACATAGTTAAAGGCTTGATGGCGCTCCATAATGATGAATTGAAGATTGGGGACGTAAGCTTCGATCTTTCAAGAATAAACGATATATATGTTATTGGAGCTGGGAAATCGACGCTGAGAATAGCTGAGGCTTTAGAAGAGGTCCTTAAAGATAGAATTAAGGGTGGAGTGATCATAGAGAAGTATGGTGCAGGCAAACAACTGAGCAGAATAGAAGTTATTGAGGCGGGGCACCCCATACCTGACGAGAAAGGGCTGGAAGGCGCAGAGAAGATCGTACAAATCGCGAGAAGCGCAAAAGAGAACGATTTAGTCTTTGTTGCTATAACTGGAGGCTGCTCAGCCCTTATGTGCCTACCAGCTAAAGGCATACCCTTCCAAGATAAACAGAGAGTTAATGAGTTACTCCTGAAGTGTGGAGCAACAATCGATGAGATAAATACTGTGAGAAAACACATATCCAGCGTGAAGGGAGGAAGATTAGCTCTCCTTATTCATCCAGCCCACATAATTAACTTGATAGTTATTGATGAAGTCGCTGGGAAGCCTTGGGGACCAACAATCCCTGACACAACAACATTTAGGGACGCTGAACTCGTATTGAAGAGATACGATTTATGGGATAAAGTTCCCGAAAGCGTAAGGAGACATATCTCAGAAGCTAACCCTAAAATGGAGACGCCTAAGATCGACCACTTCAGGAAGATCGGGATAAAGTCCCACACATTCATTCTGGCGGATAATAAGGCGGCTTGTGAAATAGCATACGAAAAGGCTAAGAAATTAGGATTCAACTCAACGATCCTATCAACAGTTATTGAGGGAGAAAGCAAAGATGTAGGAATCGTGCTCGCAGCAATCGCGAAGGAAGCATGCGAGCACGGCAGACCACTAAATCCTCCATGCGCCCTCATATGTGGAGGCGAAACAACAGTCACCATAAGAGGAGAGGCGGGGGAGGGAGGAAGAAATCAAGAGTTAGTTTTAAGCGCATCACTTAAGATAAGTGGAAAGAAAGAGATTGTCATCGCATCAGTCGGGACTGACGGTACAGATGGACCTACAGATATAGCTGGAGGAATAATTGACGGGTCAACTCTTGAGAGGGCAGAGAAGACGGGAATAAATGTTACAGAAGAGTTGAAGAGGCATAATTCCTCTTATGTTCTCAAGAAGCTCGGCGACGCTATAATGACGGGGCCGACTGGAACGAACGTTATGGATCTTCAAGTCATCATTGTAACCTCTAGGAAAGAAAATATAAACCATAAATAATCTTATGAATCAACAAATCAATCGTGGAAGCAATAGGAGAGATCAAGTTGAATAAGTTTGAAATTGAGGAGATAAAGGCTAGAGAAGTTCTGGATTGCCGTGGCGAACCAACAATTGAGGTGGACGTTATAACCAAAGGCGGAGTTATGGGTAGAGCAGACGTACCTGCAGGCCGCTCTAGAGGTGAGAATGAAGCTTATGAACTTAGGGATGGGGGAAGAAGATATGGAGGCAAAGGTGTACGGAAGGCTATTAGAAATATAACTGAAGTGATAGCGCCTACGCTTAAAGGCATGGATGTGAGGAAACAGAGAGAGATAGACGCCGTGATGATTGAGCTTGACGGCACAGAGAATAAATCGAGGCTTGGCGGAAATGCTATTGTTGGCGTATCGTTAGCGGTAGCTAAAGCGGCTGCTGAAGCCCTAAACCTTCCGCTATATCGATATATTGGAGGAGCAGACGCACATGTTCTTCCAGTACCATTCTTAAACTATATAAATGGAGGTAAACTCGCAGCTACAGACCTCGACTTCCAAGAACACATAATCATCCCTATAGGCGCCAAAACCTTCTCTGAAGCCATGGAGATGAGCGCAGAAGTATACTATTATTTGGGACAGAAACTGGCTAAGAAATACTCAAAGTATGTTCTGAATACTGCTGATGAAGGCGGATACACACCACCAATGACCGACCCAAGAGAGGCTTTTGATGCTGAACTAGAAGCGATAGAGGAGCTTGGGTATGGTGGAAAGTACGTTTTAGGGCTTGATGTAGCAGCTACACATCTATATGACGAGAAGAAGGGAACTTACCGATTTATGGGTAAAGACTACTCAAGAGAAGAATTTATGGACTTCTTTGAGGATCTCTGCAAAACCTATCCTGTAGCATCCATTGAGGACCCGTTAGAGCAGAATGACTTTGAAGGCTTCGCTGAATTAACGAAAACCCTTAAAATACAGATTGTAGGTGACGACCTCTTCGTAACAAACATCAAAAGGTTAAAGAAGGGTGTTGAACTTGGAGCGGGAAACGCTTTACTATGGAAAGTCAACCAGATCGGAACGGTCACTGAAGCCTTAGACGCAGCCTCCTTCGCATTTAAGCATGGATTCAGCGTTCAAGTCTCCGAAAGGTCAGGCCAAACTGAAGATACTTGGCTGGCGGATATGGCGGTTGCACTTAACTGTGGGCAGATAAAGACTGGAGCGCCCTGCAGAAGTGAAAGAACAGCCCAATATAACCAACTATTTAGAATTGAGGAGGAGCTAGGTAAAACCGCTAAGTATGCAGGTAAAAACTTCAGAAAACCAGTATAAACTACTCAAAACCTTTTTTATCTTCACTGATTAGATGATAGCGCCTTATAGAACTATTCTATGTGATACTTATCTAAAACCTCCATAACTTT
>CAZHYI010000098.1:0-4946 GCA_964536595.1 uncultured Candidatus Bathyarchaeia archaeon | reverse complement strand
AGGAACTTCAGGCGTATACCTCACAGTACTCGGCACCAGTGCTGACGGAGCAGATTCTGGGCAGGTGGGTAGGGGGAACAGAGTTAATGGTGTAATTCCTCTAAATAGGCCTGTATGTTCGGAGGCTGCGGCTGGAAAGAACCCTGTCAGCCACGTCGGGAAAATATATAATTTGCTTACGCATAGGATTGCTGAAGATATTTATAGGCAGGTTGATTCTGTGATTGAGGTTTATGTTTGGTTACTTAGCAAGATAGGTCAACCCATAGATCAACCCATGGTGGCTGTGGCTCAAATAATTACTGAAGAGAGCTGTACAGCGAAGGATGTGGAGAGGAGAGTGAGGGAGATAATTGAGTTTGAGCTTGATAACATTGAGGATTTCTGTATGGAGTTAGCGTCCGGAAAAATTTCAGTTTACTAACTCATTTTTACATAAAAATAGACTTATCTTATACATGTATATAGCTGAATGTTAAAAAACGTTATTTTTGGATTGTGTAAACCTTAAGTTGGTGGTTAAGAATGGTATCTTGGCAAAATACTTATGAGATATTAGTTAGAGAGTTAGAGCTTATAAGGAAGAAGAGGCAGGCTCTAGAGTCATTATTTAGCTCTGGAAGAATATCTAAAGCAACATATGACTACATAAATGAAGAGTTAGGTGACACTTGGGAGGATGTTGAACGCTTAAGAAAGAGCTTCCAGGAGAAGATGACCGCGAGACTTAATGATCTAGAGAAGCAGAAGGAGAACCTCGAAAGATTCCTGACAAGCCTGGAGCTTTACAATGCTGCGGGTGAAATTGAGAAGGAATCCTACGAGAGCCAGAAGGAAGCGCTTAACGTTGGGTTGGAAGCAACCATTAAGGAGATAGCTGACATTAAGGAGGCACTCTCTAAGCTTTCACCTGAAGCTGAAGCCGAGGAAGAGGTGAGTGAAGAAACTGTAGCTCCGGTGATGGAGACGGAAGTCGAGACTGAAACGACGGAAACAATAGAGCCGATGGAGACTGTGGAGGAGGTTGAAGAATCAGAAGAGATGACTGTGACTGCTGAAGAGCCTAAACAGGAAGAGTTTAGCGGGATAATGTTTTAGCCCTTATCTCCTTTAATGTTCGGTATATGTCTTTCCAGTGGGAACCCTGCCAGTAAACCTGACCGCAGTTTGGACATATCCAAAACTCCTTAAATTTTTTGTAGGACATTTCCGGCACCTTAGATGCTACTGCCTCCTTAGACGCAGCCTTCAGTTTCGAGTTGCATTTAGGGCATCTGGATAGGGAAACGTCTATATCCACCCTAATTTTGAGTTCCCTAACCAGTTTCGTTAGGTTATCGATCTTCGATTTTTCGTCTAGAAGAAGCGAGCTTAAATTTTCTGTTAGGGCTCTCTTATGGAGATTGAGGTCTCGAGTTAGGAGAATCCTACCCTCCTCCATAGCTATCTTAATTAACTCTTCATCAGATAGAGAGTTGTAGTATTTCGCATCATAACCTAATATTCGGAGCCAACGTGCCACCTTACCCAGCATACCATCAACTATGAATTTAGGTTCTTCTTCCTCCCCCTTCAAAAAGTGTAGTCACCCAATTAAAAAGTTAAATTTTAAACTTAAAGCTCTTTATTTAGCTCTATCCTGCACTCCTCACATAGGAATGACCCTTCCGTCTCTTTCAGGCTCTCCGACCATCTCCCGCAGTTATCGCAGTATCCAGCTAAGGGCATATTCTCAACTTCTTCAGAAGCATCGGTGTCTATACGGGCTTTTTCCTGGATTATCTCTACGAGTTCAGGGGTTATCGCTAGAATATCCTTACTGACAAGTATCCCTACAAGCCTCCCCTTATACATTACGCCTAACCTTCTAACATTCAATTTACTCATTCTCCGGGCAGCATCCATCAATGTAGCTTCAGAATCTATAGTTCTCAGTGGGGAAGACATAACCTCCTTACTCTTAACCTCATTTGGCTTGAGGTTCTTAGCCATAACTCTCGTTATAAGGTCGCTTTCAGTTATTATCCCAATAGGTTTATCGCTGTCCTTCGTCACTATAACGCATCCTATCTTGTGCTCAGCCATAAGCTGGGCAGCCCTATCAACCGTATCGTTCTCATTTACGGTCACAACAGGACTGCTCATAACGTCCCTGACCAGCATCTTCATCCTTATGCCCAGCTCTTCCATCTTCATCACACATGATGCAGTGATATCTGAGGGTTATTAAAAGATTTCCGAATAAAAAGATTCAAGCTTCAAAATTATTCCTCCTAAAAAGAAATATCAGCCAAAAATTGAGCTACGTAGTCACCGAAGTCTCTTCTATCGATTCAGTCAACTTAAAACTATTCAGTTATGATGAGTTCTCCACCGCCTGGAGGTATGAAGCGCTGGATCTCCTCTATAGGGATATCTTCAACGAGCGCCCTATCATCAGAGCTTAAAAGCCGCATCAACCTATCCTTTATCTTCTTAGCTAAAGCCCCACTCTTCAGTCTACCCGGAACTACCTCAACGAAGTACTCCGTCTTCTCTGCTACAGCGCTTCTCGGTCCACCTATCACCCTAACCTCCCCATCCTCCAGCAATACTCCAATAGCAACCTTGAGTGGTACATCCCTCAAGTAATTCTTCTCCCCCTTAATGATGAAGGCTCCTCTCCTCAAGTATTGCCCTGAAGGGGGGCTGAGGCTGACTTGGTCGGGATGAACCCAATACACATCTACACTTCTTAAGCCTTCCCTCCAAGCCCTAGAGTAGGAAGCGGCGAACTCAGCTGCTTCTTTAATCGTTTTCTCAGAAGGCGTTTTTCCACCACTCTTAATTATAACTATGGGTGCACCGAAAACCTCTGCATGGAAAACCAGATCTTTAGGCTCCAGGTACTTCTTGATTAGGATCTCGTTGGTCTTCGCATCTCTTCCACCCAAAACCAGAAATCCTTCAGAAGAGAAGAACCAACGGAACTTCTCGTACCACAGTCTTTCCCTCCGCACCCTTATTTTAGGTGCCTTCTTAACTGCCTCTCTACTCTCTCTTAGATCATCAATCTTCCGCTTCATATCTTCAATAGCCTTCCTAAGCCCCTCAAGCTTCCCCTCCAACCTTTTAGCTCGTTTATAGTAGCTATCCGCATCCTTGTATACTGATTCTTCAAGGCTAAGTTGAGCCGTCAAACCATCAATCTCAATCTTTAGAGCCTTCTTCTCGGGGATCACTGACTGAAAATATTTGTATGGGGATTCAGCCGATTTCTTCTGCTCCAGCAGTAAGTTTGCCGTTTCTTCCCAACTGTAGCCTTTATCCCTATAATTCCTGATTATCTCTTTAAGGTGAATTATCTCGTTCGCATGGACGTGGATTAGGTCTCCAATCCTCCTATACTCTTCTATCTTCTCCTTTAGCCTCTCCATATCCGCCTTCTGCTTCTTAATGATCGCTTGATACTTCGATATCTTCTTCTCAACATCCTCCACCGCCTCAGTTGAGGTAACATCCAAAAATCTCTTAGAGTAGTACTCATCAACAGCCTCATTGAAGCTTTCGAAAAACATCTTTCTGAAGTTAGAGTATCTCCTGAGGGAGACTGGTACCACATCTAAATATCTTCCATCCTCATCTAGAACTATCTGGGGCTCCGGCTCCTCATAAACCTCCTTTATGATCTCTCTTAAAGCATCCAGAAGCTTCATCACTTCCTCATCACTTAGCTCTTCACATGGGCGATTCTTATCAAGCTGAGCCCGCTCAATAGCCTCCTCAGCATATAAGCCACCAATACTAACAGTTTTTATGAGTCCCCTAACTAGAGGCATCCCTTTAAGATCCCTAATCCTTCTAAACTCATCTAAGGTGAGGTCTTGAGGATTCAGTCCTGAAGTGGGTGGCGGCAGTAATTTCTCGCCTCTAATAATATTTCGGTCCCTCATTCTCCTGAAGTGGAGGGCATGCAGAATAGTCCCTTCAGAGTCTGTAAGTATCACGTTGCCCTCCCTAAAGAATTCACATGTTAGAAAGTATATTCCAGTCTTCCCTTCAATCTTGAAGGTGATGATTCTCTCGAATTCACGCTGGAAGAGATCGGTTATTTTTCCCCTCTTGATATATTTCCTGAGTGCTCTGCAGAAGGTTGGGGGAGATTTAGGTTTCTCGAAACTGTAGCTTGTGAGGTTGAATCTTACTCCAGCCTCTATGATAAGCCATCTATCAACATGACCTATTTTGTGAAGCTTTAATAAGAGGGTGCTCAAATTTATTTGGTAAATGTTATCAATAATACTGGAGACTACCTCTTGCTTAATCTCGTGGAGGAGAGCCATAATGTCGAAACTTGAAAGTTCCCTCTTCATATCGATCTCTAAGGAGGAAATAATAGATTGAAGCCTTTAAGCATTATTTATTGGAGCCGAGTCATACTGGGATTAATGTCAGGAATCATCACCGCATTTCTTGGACTTAACGATATATTACAGTCAATCTCAATAAGCCTCTTAATCTATTTGGTAACTTACTACATATACAAAGCTAAGTTCATAAATAAGGTGAGCAAACCCACATCCCTAATCACTACAGGCATCGGCGCATACTTCCTCACATGGATAGTCTCGATGGTTCTCCTATACAACTTTCTCCATCCCCCCATATAGACGCTCCTCAGCCCCGAGAAAAAATAAAGTATCGGTAAACTTCATTCTTTCTTAACCCTAATGTCAAGGGCGACTTGGTACCAGTTAGGTCCAGTCTCCCTAACTATCCTCCCGAACGTCACCTCATAATCAACGCCCAAAGACTTTAACTTCTCATCCAGACTCTCAATAGATTTCTTTATGGGGTCCTCATCTCTCCTTGCATGCTCAAAGCTGTAATAATGAATCCATCCTCCACCCGGTTTTAAGGCGGAGGTCGCTGAATCTACATACTCAATAGCCGTCTCTGGAAGGGGC
>CAZHYI010000097.1:0-4949 GCA_964536595.1 uncultured Candidatus Bathyarchaeia archaeon | reverse complement strand
TAAAAATAGGGGAGATCATTCCGGTAGGGAATCCCCGTAACTCTAGGGTTCTCCTTCTGAAGCTGGTTGCTGTATATAGAACTGGAGACTTGAGGGACTGGGAGGCTGTCGTCCCGCTCAGTATAGGTAGAGCACTAACTAATCTACCGGAAGGCGTAATTAACATAATAGAGGTTGAAGGTGTAAGTAAGAGTGAAGTTGAGAAATTGGTGGGTAAAAGCTATAATCTCACCATAAATCATGATCTCCAAAGTGGAGTAATATACATTCTCGACTCCCTTAATACGCCCGTTGAGTGCATCAAGATCAATGCTCCCGGAACTGAGAGTCTACTTCTACCCTTCGGATATTATAGTTTAGTCTATCAAGAATCGTATCTCGTATTAAATATAACAAGCCTTCTACTATCCCGAAATCGTGATATTAACCTAACGTTTAGGAGAGATAAACTATTCAAAGTGACAGTTTACGCTTCAAAAGAAGAGTCGCCTATAATTCAACTCCAAAATGGAAGTGAAGTACACGGAGAGTGGATGGATGGAACTTGGATATTTAGTGTTCCCGGTGGACTGCACAAACTAACAATTTATGATTCCTCCTATCCACTTCCTGTCTTAGAAGATGTAGTCTTCAACCCGACCATAAAGGCAGAGACGCTACACAGAATAACCTTAAAGGTCTTCACCCAGGACGGTGTTGAGCTTAATGGTTACCTTGTTATTGTGAAAGATAAGGCTGGAAACATGGTTTTTTCAAGGAGTAGCTCGACTCATACGATAAGTTTTCTTCTTCCGCAGGGGGAGTATTCGGTTGAGGTTATGAAGCCTCCATATAAGACTGATGTAACATTGAAGGCTTCTGATGATATGGAGGTTAAGTTGAAGCTGCCTGTAATTCTAAGTTTACATAAGGTGCCATTAACCCTCTATAGGAAGGTTGAAGCCTACACTCAACTGGATAGATCTAACGCTTCCCTCCAGACGCTTTTAGGTCTCTCTTCAGAAGTTCTTTTAGCGTCTACCTTAACCCTCCTCGCTCTCTCCGTAATTGCAGTAGTCACCATTCAGGAAGGCCTATACAACGCATCAAAATATAACATTAAGATTCTTACACAACTCGGTGCTGGCCGCCTTCAGTTTCTAAGGATTATCGGTTTACCGATATTACTGCTAAATATTGTAGTAGGATTAACTGCAGGCTGGTTCACCTTCACACTCAATAAATTATACTTTCATCAACTTACCATATTCGGTTATGGCATGGAGACACCCTTCACTATCTCAGTGACGTATTCTGTCACTCTAAGCATTCTTTCATGGCTATACTCAACCCTCAAAAATTTTTTGTTTAATAAAGTTGAAAAGTAAAGGCGATTTCGCACTAGAATTGGTAGAGGTGAAGAAAACATACAGCTCAAAAGCGTACACTATAGATGCGTTGAAAGGCGTCTCTCTCCGAATAGGTGTTGGAGATCTATGTTGCGTTATGGGGCCCAGCGGCTCAGGAAAGACCACTCTACTTAAGGTCTCAGCAGGCCTCCTCAAACCTAATGGTGGCTCAGTTAAGCTCTTCGGCACCGATATCTATGAGGTCAGCTTTGAGGTGAGGCAGAGAATTAGAAGAATGTATACTGCCTTCATGTTTCAGGAAGACCTTCTAATCGATACTTTAACTCTAAGGGAGAACGTTGAGTTACCACTAATATTCAGAGCCACTCCGAAGAGGGATAGGAGGGAGCTTGCCTTAAAATCTCTCAGTGAGGTGGGTTTGGAGGATATGGCTGATAGGAGACCCATGGAGGTTAGTGGTGGGGAGCGGAGAAAAATCTCTCTCGCTCGATGTTTGGCCAATAATCCTAGAATCATGTTTTTGGATGAACCTACAAGCAACTTAGACTCTAAGAACGCCCTTATGATAGTTAATCTAATCAAGAGGATCAATAAGCGAGGTATAACAGTGATTCTCTCAACCCATGACTCATTCGTCGCTAAACAGCTTGGAAAAGTCGTCTATATGAGGGATGGAAAGATAGTGAGAACTAAACTTAAAAGAACTATTAGGAGGGGTTAACGCCAACCGTAAAATGAAAATATAGGAATCTTCACCGTAGATGATAAGTACACCTACCTCTCTAAAACCTCCTTTTTTAAACTTTTTATGTACGCCTCTATCTCGCCGCTGAACCCTAAACTTTTAGCTTTATTCTTGGTGTATCCTTTTCTTTTAGCAAGCCTCAATATAGCTTTATGTAATCCAGAACTGTACTGAATAGCCTTCTTAGGCCTTAAAGCTACAGAGCTCGGCAACCCCATTCTTAGTGCAAGCCTTCTCACTATATGTTTCCTAACTAAATCATCTCTACATTTAATCTTGAGTTCTATCGGTATCTCCATGGCAAACTCAACGAAATCCTTCGATAGAAAAGGGCATAAGTACTTAACATTGAAGAGTGAGGCAAGTTTATCCATCTCCATCTTATCTTTTTCAGCTGTCTCAACAAGCCTACGCATTGCATCTACAATTGCTTTCTCATCGCCAAACATCTCTCTATATAGGTGATATCCACAGAACAGTTCATCTATTCCGTTGGCAGATAGAACTGTAACAACATCGTTTTTGGACGCCAATTTAAAGATATAAAAGAAGGAAAGGTAGTTCTCCAAACGAACTATCCTATCAAACTCTATTATGGATAACACTTTCCTCAAGCTACCTTCCAAGTCTTCTAGAGGTACCACTTCATGAAGAAGTGGGAGATTAAGCATTTTTGAAACTTCACTTGAAAGCTCTATATCTCTTTGGCTTGAGAAGGCAACTGTAAGTAACGTCGCTTTTTTGCCAGTGTCTTTACAGATCTTCGCGAGTAAGGAACTGTCTACTCCACCGGAAAAGGCTACGCCTAAGTTTACTTCCTTAACATCCTCAACTGCTTCGTACATCTTCTCTTTCAACAACTCAACGAAATCCATCCATCTTATCTCCTGTTAAGTGAGACACTCAAATCTTCTAGTGATTAAAGACGTGGAGATTAGGTTTTAATCTTCCATTTTTTAGGGGAACGCTTCTTTCTCTCTATATTTTTCAGCCTTGCTTGCATCCACGCTATCTTCGTGAGTGAAGGTTTCTTAGCTTTAGTCGGCTTAAACTCTGGGAGATCCGCAACCTTAGACTGAGCCTTTCTCCTAACTCTTTTCCTCCTTCCCTTCTTAAGGACCCTTTTAAAGATTACGATCTGCTTCTCTAAGTCGACTTTACTTACATTCCAGCCTGCATCTAACCAAGCACGTGCATGAGACGCACCTTCACTATTACTCCACCACCGCTCATTAGTTTTTGCTGAGGAAGGAAGTTCTTCACCCATTATCTCTTCAATCTTCTTGAACGATAATTTAGACCAGTCAGCCCATTCAGCTCTCCACACCAAATAGCTCCTTAACCTATCATACTTTGAAGTTACCTCTCTGAATGAGACAAGTTTACGTGCACACTCCAAACAGACTATACGTGTAGCGTCGAGAGGACTCTCAATGATGCAACTACCGCAAAATAACCTCTTACACCTATCGCAACGCCTTAAATAGCGGATAGGCTTCAACCTACCGCATAACTGACATTTCTCCCTTCCTTTTGTAGGACTCTTTATAGGATAGATTCTTCCCTTCAACTTCTAACTCTTCTCGCTTCTATCAGCTATGTACCGCTTTATAGTTTTTATAGAATCTATAAAAATAAGGTTTATTAAAAGTGATTAAAATAATTAAATCGATAAAAAAAATTAAACTATTTAGGGGATTAAAATGTTCGAACTGATGTTCTGGATGGCTGTTCTTGTGATTGGAACAGTTCTTATGGTTTTATCTAGCGATAAAGCTGTTGAGCACTCCGTATTTTTCGCTTCCGCTTTAGGCATATCCCCCCTTATGATCGGTTTCACATTAGTCTCTCTAGGTACAGATCTACCTGAAATTATTAACTCACTCCTATCTAGTGCAATAGGTCATGGAAACATTAATGTTGGAGATTCCATAGGTTCTGTCTTAACTCAATTAACCTTAGTTTTAGGAATCTTAACCTTCTTCGGTCCTTCATTTAAAGTTAAAAGAAAAGAAGTTCTAATAACAGGGTCAAGTTTAATTTTAGCACTTATGCTGATCATCTCAATCGTTGAAAAAGGATACATTTCACGAATCAATGCATTATTTCTGATTTTCAGTTGGCCAATTTACACATTACTTACACGAAGTGTGATTGGGCAAGATCCCCCCAGTTTCCAGGAAGAGATGCAGACAAGAAAAAATAAAAAGTTGCACCATATTGTTATCGCTGTGTTAGGTTTCATTGGTGTAGCTGTCGGAGCCTACGCTGTTATTCAATCAATCATAGCGCTTTCAGCCACTTTTAGAATTCCCGAGTACATTCTAAGTTTCTTTTTACTTGCTATAGGCACATCCCTCCCTGAACTGGCTGTTGACTTGACAGCACTCCGTAAGAGAGAATATGAAATAGTTATAGGAGACATCATCGGTAGCTGCGTAATTGACGCAAGCTTCTCTATAGGGATAGGTCAAGTCTTCTTTCCACAAACAGTATCCGGCGAAATCGCAGCGCTCACGATTCTATATACGCTACTAGCATCCTTCCTAGTTATTCTCACACTTGCAGCAAGGCAAAAGCTGGACAAAAAGTCTGGCGTCTTCTTCATCGGGATTTACTCACTTTCCTACCTATTCCTCTTTATATAATATTAGCTGACTTTTCCTAAACAATAGATAAACACAAATTGAAAATTAAAAAATTATAGAGGGCTCAATCCGTTACGCCATGATTTTATCAGCGACATATGCTTATTACATATTTAAGTTTTAGCACGTGCTAAAACTTAAATTATATGATCCCCTCCTTTTTTAGGTGATTACATGCAGGTTAGAGAGCTAGAACAACTTGTAAAG
>CAZHYI010000096.1:0-4983 GCA_964536595.1 uncultured Candidatus Bathyarchaeia archaeon | reverse complement strand
CATTAACTATGGCTTTAGGTTCACCGCCTCTCCTAGACAATGAATAAAGCGTGTAGCTTCCCACTGTTGAACCGCAGCCATGCGGAAAACAGAGTATCTTTCCTGCGACGCATTTGCCTTCCAGTGGGTGCCCCTTCTCAATTATTACGCCTCTCTTCGGATCCACCCCCTTCAAGAAGTTTATTGGGGAAGGCGATGTTAGGGCTTCGCCTTTAGCGTAGCCTTCCACTATTGGGCGCCCCTTAATTATCTCCACATAAACCACTCCATTCTCAAGTGCGTATCTTTACGCTTAGCCACTTATTAAGTTTAGAAGGATATACGGGCTGAGAAGGGCATATCACCGATAATCTTCTCAGCAGCTTCACTAACCCTCTTCCTGAACTTACTTTCAGTGTAAATTCTCAGAATATTAACGAATCCTTTAAGGGCATTATATATCTCAGACACATCCTCCAGTTTAAGAGGGATCTTTTCACCATCGCTTCTCTTCCTGAAGAGAGGAATCTCCATAGGCTCTAACAGAATCGAGTGTCTATAGGGAACTGAAGGCACATTCGGCACATCTATAATAACTAGGGATGGGTCAACATCAGCTTCCCTAGCTATTTCCGACTCAACATTTCTACGAATATCAATATTGCCAAATATATTGGAAATTACTCTATCTCTAACCTGAAATGTGCGTTCATAGGCACATTTAATCAGGTCTCTCCTCTCCAGCCTCCTAATTATCTCGGATGAAGAATCACAATTCTTCAGCATCGCCCAAGTAGTATAATCATCCAAAGCGAGGAAGCTATCCGGATCTTCAAAATTTAGGAGGTCAAGTTCATCCTTAGCCCGCTCCATGGCTTGAGCCAGCATGATCTGAACAGCCCTTGAGGTTCTATGGAAATATATGCTCTTGAAGGATTCGACTCTAGCTAGGAGGAAGGACTCGAATGCTGAGAGAGCGCCTAAGTCCAGAGCTAGATTTCCATCCATAACATCTATTGTCTTTAGGAGCCTATAAATATCCACGAAACCGTACTCCGCACCTGTATGGTAGGTGTCTCTAACTATGAAGTCAAGCTTATCAACATCCACAGCGCTCCTAAGGATTTGATCAAGGAAGCTTCTACCCTCCTCATGGTAGGCACCGACAGCTAACTTAGATATCTTCTTCGGGTCGTAACCTAAACTCTCAATCTTATCACTCAACTCGGAGCTAGTTATTATCCATGAAGTTAAATCCTCATGGGTCTTCGAAGTGAATCTTTCCAAGAGATGCTCATAAATGTGGGAGAAGGGACCATGCCCTACATCATGAAGTAAAGCTGCTAGCCTGATCTCTTGAGCTTCCTCCTCATTTAGAAGCTTGGATATGTTAGGGTTACTTAGAAAGATTGTTGAGAGGTACATGACCCCCACTGAATGCTCAAATCTCGTGTGGTTAGCTGCTGGATAAACATATTCGGATCCAGCTAGCTGCCTCAGCCTCCTTAACCTTTGGACAGGATAGGAATCTATAACCTCCTTCTCAACCTTCGTTATATAGACATATCCATGAACAGGATCCTTAATTTCACCCCAATGCTCAAGAAACATGATGAATTACCATTAATTTGAAGGGTGAAACAATTATAAAATTCTATGCTGCAAGGACGTGGAAAAAATTTTATCCTCTCCAAGAAGAAGTTGATTGGGGAGAAGAGATGAGTGAAAGAGGGATATTCATATGCATTGAGGGGCTGGATGGCGCAGGAAAGACCACTCACGCTAAGCTCCTAGTTCAAAAACTACGTGAAGCTGGAGTTCCGGCGAGATACACGAAGGAACCTAGTGACGGATCCATTGGACGATTGATAAGGAGGTTTGTTCTAGATAGGGAGAAAAGAGTAAATCCTGTGGTTGAGGCTTTATTATTCGCTGCGGATCGCATTGACCATATCGAGAGGGAAATTGAACCAGCGCTCAAAATGGGAGAAGTAGTTGTTTCTGATAGATACCTCTATTCTTCCTTGGCGTATCAAGGAGCTGTAGGTCTCGATCTAGATTGGGTTAAGGAGATTAATAGATTTGCGTTGAAGCCTGACGTAGCTATATATATTGATGTGCCGGTTGAAGTTGCGGTTAAGAGGCTTAGAGGGAAACGTAGCGTAATGGAGAAGATTGAGAACCAGAAGGCGGTGAGGAAGCTCTATTTAGGGATGGTTGAGAGCGGTGTTTTGAGCTTGATTGATGGTAACAGAGATAAGAAGGATGTTTCACAAGAGATCTATGAGTTGGTGTGTAAGTTAATTAAGATCGATTGATCTCTAAATCTCCCTAATCCTCACAACTTTAAAGATTTTTGAAGACTCATTCTTCAGAAGTATGCATACACGTTGTAGAAGAAATCGGGTTAAGTCGCTGAACGATATACGCATCGTTCCTCTCTCATGGTGAAAGAGAAGGTGCATATGATCATTTCTGAAGAGGAAACGTAGAAAACCATAATCAAACTTTAGGGGTCTACGTTTACCATTAACTACTTTATGGTACTTCAAAACATAAAACACGTCAATCACCTCTAGAGGTTTAGATTTAATCCTCCCCCTTAATCTATCCAGCTCCTCCTCATCGATGAAGAAGAAGGAGGAACCTTCAGCCACACCAAACTCGAATGAAACATAAATCGTTTCATCCCCAAGCTTCATAATATGAGATAAAACTTCAACCTCACTATTCAGTCGATGGAGAGCCTCCACAATCGCTAATTGAAGAGTCTTCCTATCCACACTGAACGCTATTTGGGCTTCTCCATGAATAACTGTGGGGAAGAACTCATATTCACCCAACATTCTATTCAGCCTTTTCTACGGAGCTTCCTTATCTTCTCTAAGCTCTCCAATAGAGTGATGAGAACCGACCCTAGCTCCCCCACCTTTTCTGGATCGACCTCTCTCATTATCAACTCATTAAGCTCATCAATCTTCGTTAGTAAGGTACCCTCAACCTTATCCAGAACTATAGGCGTCACAGCCTCAGCTGTACGACCTTCACTAACAACTATAACACGCTTCTTACATTTAGCGCACCATAACTCGCCATCCAACATCCTGAATAGTGGAGATGAGCAGGCTGGGCAAGGTATATCTGTTAATTTAGCTCCCTGCCTTAGGAGGTTAACCATATCTTTAAGATCTTCAGAGCCGCTACTCAAACCTTAAACCTCAGAAAGAATTTTAATTATCTTTGTAATATTTGAATATGGCTATTAAACTGTTTAGGAGGCTCACTATATGGTTAGTAAAAAGAAGCTTAAAGAGTTTGAGGAGAAAATCGGTAGGGCTAAATATATCTTGGAGCAGGTATCGGAAGATCACACCACTCCGAGGAATATAAGGAGAGTAGCTAGAGAATCTATAGAGACTCTAAGTTCAGGTGAAGGGACACCTGCAGTTAGGGCATCCAATGCTATCTCGCTGCTTGATGAGATACTTCAGGACCCTAATATGCCTCCTTACACCAGAGTGAAGCTTTGGAATGTGATGAGTATTCTAGAAACAATCACAGATTAGAGCTTAAAGTTTTTTACCCTATACTTTAGCTTGGAGAAGTAAGTTTCATAGATGAAGATCCGATTAGCATATATACTTTTATAGCCTTTTTGATGGAATGGAGGATCGCTATTGGAGTACGATGTAGTGATTGTGGGGTCTGGTCCAGCAGGGATATTCTCAGCTCTTGAGATATCGGGTAAGTCGGACCTTAAGGTTTTGATGCTTGATAAAGGACTAGATTTAACTGAGAGGAAATGTCCTGCCAGTAGAGGTCTCGGCTGTATAAAATGTGAGCCTTGCTCTCTACTTCAAGGTTGGGGTGGAGCCGGAGCCTTCAGCGACGGTAAGCTAACGCTTTCAACTGAGGTTGGGGGTTGGCTGGACAGTTATGTCAGTAAGGAGAGACTTGCTGAGTTGATAGATTATGTGGACTCCATATATCTCAAGTATGGTGCTCCTAAAAGGACGTATGGGGTTGACCATGATAAGATTGAGGATATAGAGAGGAAAGTTACGTTTGCGGGTTTGCGTTTAATTCATCAGAAGCTGCGTCATATGGGCACTGAAAGGTGTTATGAGACTCTGAAGAATATGAGGAGGGATCTGGATAAGGCGGTTGAGGTTAGAACGAGGGTTGAAGTTAAGGATGTTATAGTTAAGGGTGGAAGGGTTGTTGGCGTAAGAACCTCTAAGGGGGAGGTTATCAACGCTAAATATGTGATTTTGGCTCCTGGTAGGAGTGGGGCTGAATGGCTGAATTTGGAGACACAGGCTTTAGGTCTTAAAACGCTGAATAATCCTGTTGATGTGGGGGTGAGGATTGAGGTTAAGGCTCCAGTTTTAGAGGAGCTTACTGAGGCACTCTATGAGCCTAAACTGATATATTACTCCAAAACCTTCGACGATCAGGTTAGAACGTTCTGCGTTAATCCATATGGGGAGGTGATTACAGAGGCGTACAATAATATTCTTACAGTTAATGGTCAAAGCTATGCGGATAGGAAGACTGAGAATACTAATTTCGCCATTCTGGTGAGTACGTCATTTACGGAGCCATTTAGGGAGCCTATAGCTTACGGCAAGTATTTGGCTCGCCTAGCAAACCTTATAAGTGGAGGAATAATAATCCAGCGGTATGGAGATCTGGAGGCTGGTAAAAGATCCACTCCTGAAAGAATCAAAAGAAGTATGGTTACGCCCACACTGCAGAGCGCAACCCCTGGAGATTTGAGTTATGTGCTTCCCTTCAGGTATTTAACTGACATTATGGAGATGATGAAGGCTTTAGATCAGATAGCTCCCGGTGTCGCTTCGAGACACACGCTTATCTATGGTGTTGAGGTGAAGTTCTACAGTTCCAGATTAGAGCTTACGAATGAGCTTGAGACCGGAGTTAAAAATCTGTTTGCTATAGGGGATGGTGCAGGCATAACTAGGGGGTTGGTTCAGTCCTCAG
>CAZHYI010000095.1:0-5003 GCA_964536595.1 uncultured Candidatus Bathyarchaeia archaeon | reverse complement strand
TGAGATCGTTGAGGGCGGATTGTCTCCTTCACACATCAGTTTCATTATGGCTCTGGGTGTACATGGAGCTCGCACAAGAATAGACTTCTCGAAGAAGCTGGGTGAAGAAATAGTTTCCAAGTTTCCAGTCTATAACCATAATCCCTTCTTTAACCTTACTGATGTTGGAGAGACCAGCGCAGGCACCAAAGTACAGTTGAATAGTGAAGTTGCGAAGTGCGACTTGAAGATAGGTGTCGGCAGTATCGTT
The DNA here is from genome assembly GCA_964536595.1 of uncultured Candidatus Bathyarchaeia archaeon. GTDB lineage: Archaea > Thermoproteota > Bathyarchaeia > Bathyarchaeales > B24-2 > CAZHYI01. The sequence goes on along the minus strand of CAZHYI010000095.1, from coordinate 4,753 downwards.
CCGCACCCAATGACCGGCTTCGGTGGAGGAAGCAAGATAGTTCTGCCTGGAGTGGTCTCTCTAGACACCATCTACCATAACCATGTCGTTGTGGGTGGTTATGGACCCGGCTATACGCCTCACCCCTCGACCGGTAGGGGTGTAGAGCGCGATAATGTGCTTCTTCAAGATATGGATGAATCCGCTATGCTTGCTGGTTTAGACTTTAAAGTGGACGCAATAATGAACGGTAAAGGGGAGACGTGTAAACTATTTATGGGTGACCCAATAGAGGAGCATAAGGTTGGGGTAGCCCTCGCAAAGAAGCATTATGTCACCAAGCCTGAAGAGAAGGTTGATGTCGTTATAACCAACGCATTAACAAAAAGTAATGAATCCACACTGGCTTTATGGCCGGGCTTGAGATGGATTAGGGATGGCGGTGCAGTTATACTCATATCTAACACTCCTGAAGGGCAAGTTACGCATTACTTGTATGGGAAGTTCGGTGGAGAGATAGGTGGCTTAGCATGGAGCCCTAAAACGGACGATTTACCCTATGACCAATTAATAATATATTCAAAATACTGTGAGCTTGATCCTCACCTTCCCATAGGGAATGAGAAGAAGCAGATATGGATGAGTGACTGGAATGAAATCTTGAAGTTCATAGAAAGCAATTATGGGAAGAACCTGCGAGTGGCGTATTATCCATGCGGCGAAATACAGTTTCCACCTGGAGGAATATATGCAACACAGAATAAAGTTTTATAGTTAAATGAATATTCATTTGTTTAGGTTCGTGTTGAAATGGGGTTTGAGGAGTATCTCTCTCCAGTAGTATACCAGATCGGTGTTGGCGGGATAGGAGGCTTCCTCGTAGGCTACGCCATCAAGAAGATCGTTAAGATCCTAGTGATCATATTGGGCATATTTATCCTAGCGGTTCTATACTTAGGCTACTCAGGGATCATAAGTGTAAATTACGATAAGTTAGAGGAGGCTATAAGTAAAGCCTTACCGGCAGTCGCGGAGACAAGCAACCTACTTATACCTATAATCACCAACTTACCCTTCGCCGGCAGCTTCGGGTTAGGCTTCCTCATAGGGCTCAAGAAGGGTTAAATCCGAATCATGGGTGGCTTTAGAGCTTAAAGCTCCTCACCCTATTTATCATCCGATCGATTGAGTAATACGCCTTAAGGGTGGTTCTCCATTCTGCCGGAAGTCTAGCTCTGAATCTTCCAGCTGCACGCCTATCCATAATCACTATGATCCCTCTATCCTCAGGGCTCCTTAAGAGTCTACCAGCAGCCTGCGCCATAGCATTTACGCATGGAACTACGCTTGCATACTCTGGAGCCTTACCACCAAACTTCCTCTTAAAGTACCTCTTTAATGCTTCGTAAGCCTCAGTCTTCTTTGGGAAGGGTAACCCAACAATCACTATCATCGATAGTAGGGATTTCCCGTCAAGTGACATATCTATACCCTCACTCATCTTACCCCTCGCCACACCGAAGATCACGCATTCATCATTGCCCTTAAGAAAGTCTAGCATACTCATCAGTTTTGTATCTCCCTCTTCCATCAAAGCCGGTTTACTCAAAGCCAAATATTTCAGCACATCCCTCATAATCTCGTAGGATGGGAAATATACGGCTGCTCTACCTGGAGCTGCCTCCAGAATCTTCTCTAGGCGGTTAGCTATTCTGCTCCATTGCTGCTCATCCCTCATCTCGAACTTTGTAGTTACAGCCTTATCCACAAGGACGACTCTATTATCGGTTGGGAAGGGGCTTGGAAGCTTCAGTTCTTCACATCTTGATCTATCTATGCCTAGAACATCTATGTAGTAATCCATATGCCACAGTGTACCCGACATGAGAATGGCGGATCTCAACTCGTTGAGTACATCCTTCGTGACGAGTGACGGGTCTAAACACTTCAAACCAAGCATCGGTAACCTCACATTATTCCTCCCAATCACTGATCGAACATAATGGATGTAGGCTGGATCTCTGGAGCGTACGAAGAGATCTAGGAAGTCAGCTACCCTGTAAAGGTAGGATGTTGGGCGTTTACCCTCCTCCATCCTTCTATAACGGATCCTTTCACCCTCCCACATCAAGTCAGATAGAAAATCCAGGAACCCATCATGAGTGATGGCTACATCACTAATAAGTCGGTTCACTACTTCACCAACCTCAACTAGAAGTTCACCTTCCACACCGAACTTCCTGTAGGCTTTCTCACCTTCTGTCTCAACAATACTCATTAAGGACTCTAGAAGCCCCGAATCGTCTATTTCGTACTCTTCCAGCTCTCTGATAGCTCTCTCTATAGAGACTGTTGATATCTCATCTGAGAGTAGATGGGCGCTGTATGATGGGAGATTATGGGCTTCGTCAAATATGCAATTAATATCCTTCAGCCCAATTCCCACTTTATTAAGAATAGCGTTCCTTACAGGATCTGAAAGCACATAATTATAGTTACCAACAATTATATCTGCGTATCTGGTGAGAATTCTATTCACTTCATAGGGGCATAAGCCCCTCTCCTCAGATACTATATATAATTCTTCGGGAAAGAGTGGCCCCTCACTCCTAATCTTATTAACTAAACGATACGCCTTCCTGGTCGGTCTCCAACGGCGGATAGTACTGAGATAGTAACTACACGAATTGCTTTCCCTCAACCCTCTACAGTACCGTAGGAAATCCCTGTAACTGAGATTTTCAAGTTCCCTCTTCTCTTTAAGTATGGGGCACAAGTCTCTCTTGCTTACGAAGATTGAGGCTGTAAAATCAACTTCAGCCTTCTCCTTAATCCTCCTCAACTCTCTACAGTAAATTTCAAGTTGGCTCTTAGTTCTTGTTAGAGCTAAAAGTCTACCTACATGGCTCCCCTTGCTTCGTGACATAAAGTAGGCTGTTAGGATAGAGATTGACTTTCCGGTTCCACAGGGCGAGGATAGTAGCCCTATCTTCCCCTCCTTAATTACGGAGTAAGCGAATAGAATAGCCTCCTTCTGGTGAGGCCTAAACTCTGGGTAAGGGAAGAACCGCTTCACTTCACTATCTAACTCATCTACGCCTGAACCCTTAAACTCGATCTTTCTGAAGCTCTTGTTCGGCCTCAAGATGCTCCCGCAAAACTTACAGAATCTATCTTCTAGGTAATCCTCCAGCGAGTAGGTTCTTCCACATTTGTAACAGATATACTTGTATTCCGCACTCAATTATAGGACCTTTAATAAATTTAGGGTGAAGGAACTTATTTGGGTTTACATAAAGCACGAAAATTAATACTTAGGCTGCTCTAAACTATGATTTTTTAAGATCTTAACTCCAAAAGTAATGCTAGGTGTGTATGCATGAAGATAACTGAATTGGAGCCCATACTTGTCTCCCCACCCAACTGGAGAAACTTCATCTTCGTTAAGGTCTATACCGACGAGGATGTAACTGGTGTTGGTGAAGCGGGATTCACTGGTAGAGAGAGGACTATTGCAGAGGCAATCAGGGAGTTTGAGCGGTTACTGAAGGGTAAAGACCCCAGAGAGATTGAACGTTTATTCCAGATGATGTATAGGAGCACCTTTTTCCGTGGAGGCCCCGTATTGATGGCTGCTATCAGCGCTATTAATATTGCCTTATGGGATATCTTGGGGAAACTGTATGATGCGCCAATCTATAGGTTGCTGGGTGGAAAGTGCAGAGAGAAGGTTAGAGTCTATGTTCATTTGAAGGGTGAAAGTCCCGAAGAGCTTGCTGAGGAAGCTTCAGCTAGGGTTAAGGAGGGATTCACAGCTGTTAGGTTCGCTTCCTTCATTAGCGGTTTTGAGAGGATGAGGCACTCCAGAATAGTTGATGTAGCAGTCTCGCAAGTGAAGGCTGTTAGGGAGGCTGTGGGTGATGATGTAGATATATGTCTCGACATACACGGTAGAGTGGATCCATACCAAGCCATAGTCATAGCTAAAGAACTGGAGCCCTACAAAATATTCTTTTATGAGGATCCGATTCTACCTGAAAACATCGATATGATGGCGTATGTTGCTCAACACATAAACATACCGATAGCTACAGGTGAACGATTATACACCATTTACGACTTCATGGAACTGATCAGTAAAAAAGCAGCAAGCATGGTTAGACCTGACCTCTGCCTTGCAGGCGGAATATCCCAATGTAGAAAGATAGCTGCAATCGCTGAAGCCAACTACATAGGCGTGGTACCCCACTGCCCACTGAGTGGAGTAGCGGTTGCTGCGTCGGTGCATTACGCCCTCTCAATCCATAACTTCGTCTTGCAGGAGTATGTGCCCCTAGCGGCTGAGCAACCCATAGTTAAAAATAGAGTGAAGCTGAAGAATGGTTACTTGGAGGCTCCGGAGCGGCCTGGCTTAGGGGTGGAGCTTGACGATAAACTCTTATCAAGATATGGTTTTAAGCCTACTGATTTACCGATGCTTGAGAGGGAGGATGGAGCTGTAGCTGACTGGTAAATTACGCTTTATAGGTGGAAGGGAGCTGAAGCCCTTTAAATTTCGGAAATATTTAAACTATTGATCCTTAACTCGTAATATTGAGGGAGCTTTAGCCTCGGTAGCTCAGTGGTCAGAGCGGCGGCCTCGTAAGCCGTAGGTCGCGGGTTCAAATCCCGCCCGAGGCTCCATACAATTTTCTTGTTTTAGGCTTATTTTGCGCTCTTTTTGGTTATCGATAGGTAATAAATCCTAATCTGGTTTTACAAACTTAAACATTTT
>CAZHYI010000094.1:0-5053 GCA_964536595.1 uncultured Candidatus Bathyarchaeia archaeon | reverse complement strand
AGGAGCAGCTGACACGAAGAGCTCGATAGTTGCAGATGTAGCCTCTGTTGAAGCAGTAAGGGAAGTTCTAGGTGAGTTGCCAGTCAATGTTAAGTTCGTTTTTGAGGGTGAAGAAGAGGTTGATAGTGCAAACCTAATCCGACTGATTAAGGAGAAGCCTGAGCTTTTTAGGGCTGACGGGATGGTCTTTGAGGGTGGAGGCATAAGTGAGAGTGGAAGACCGGAGATAAGTGCTGGTCTGAAGGGATCATTAATAGTTGAATTAAGAGTTAAGTCAGCTGATGTCGATCAGCATTCTATGTGGGCACCAGTAGTTCCAAACGCTGCTTGGATGTTAAGTTGGTCGGTTACAAGCCTTAAAGACAGAGAAGAAAAGATTCTGATAGATGGCTTCTACGATAATGTGGAAGCTATAAGGGATGAGGACTATGGAGCTTTAAGTAAAATTGAATTTAATGAGAGAACATACAAGGAAGTTTTTGGAATAAGGGGTTTCTTGAAGAATTTAAGCGGTGTTGAGCTGGTTAAGACGTTAGTTTTTGAACCTACCTGCACGATATGCGGATTCAAGTCTGGCTACGCTGAGGAAGGATTTAAAACTATTAATCCTAAGGAAGCAGTCGCTAAAATAGACTTCAGACTGGTCCCGAATCAGACCTGCGATGAAGTATTCCGTAAATTAAGGAGGTACTTAGTGAAGCATGGATTCAAGGATGTTGAATGCAAAATACTGAGTAAGTCTGAAGCATTCAGAACTAGATTGAATGATCCTATAGTTAGGGCGGTTGCTGGCGCTGCGAGAGAAGTATTCGGGAAGGAGCCCTCTATATGGCCTATGTGGCCAGCTTCAATATCTTCAGTTCCACACCTAGTAAGATTGGGAGTTCCAGCAACGACCGGAGCATGCATCACTAACCCGAACTCAAGGTTCCATGCACCTAACGAGAACATTAGGATTAGAGACTTCATTAATGGAATCAAGCATTGCGCAGCATTACTGATGAAGTTCACGACATAAAAAAGGGAAGAAGTAGCTTACTTTACTGGTAGATCCATGTCCGCAAGTATGTTCCGAAGCTCCTCCTTAAGTTCGCTCTTTAAAGGCAGTATGGGCAGCCTCGGAACTCCACCGCATAGACCAACCATATTTGTAGCCTCCTTCAACACACCAAGCCACTCATAGGAAGTCGTGAATCCTGAAGGCAGAATCGTTGTTGTCGGTCCATACGCAGCTGAAACTTTCCTCCTAAACTTGAGGAGGGGCTGAAGAGTCTTTATGATCTCACGAACCTCTTTATGATCTTCGCGGTGAGCCGCCTTAAGTAGGCTTAGAGATATGTCAGGAGCGAAGTTAGCTATTCCTGTAACGAAGCCTCTACATCCCAAGAGATACTCAAATGAGAACCAGAACTCACCTAACCCACAGAGCACAGGCACCTTATCACCGACAAGCTCCATCATATAGCTGAACATAGCTAAGTTCTTCGTGTTCTCCTTAACGCCTGCTATGCCGGGTATCTCTGCTATTCTAGCCATGAGAGGTGGCTTAATATAGCATTTGGAGGTGTCTGGGTTATTGTAGACCATGACGCCTATATTCACGCCTTCTGCGATCGTTTTGTAGTGTTGATACATTCCCTCCTCACATGGAACATGATAGTAGGGTAAAACAGCGATCACTCCGTCACAACCAGCCTCCTCCGCAAATTTAGACATGCGTAGGGCTTCTATGGTGCCCGAATGAGCGGTTCCAGCCACAACAGGAATCTTCCCTTTAGCCTCCTCAACAACAGTCTTAATCACAGCCTTTCTCTCTTCAGACGAGAGCGTATAGAATTCCCCTATACTTCCTGTAGGTGACAGAACAAGGGGTTCATTTGAGTATTTATTCACGAAGAACCTAGTGTTCCTCCTCACTCCTTCAAGATCCACTTCTCCATCTTCCTTGAATGGGGTGATGGTAACTACGAAAACTGCATCTAACTTCTTTTTAAGTTCCTCTGGCTTCAACCTAATCACCGATATATTATTGACTGAGCCATCTGTTTTAAAGGTTAAATGTAGGAGTGAAGGGCTTAACATATGAGGACTAAGCCATAATTTAGGTATTCCGTCTCTCTGGATTTTAGTGTCTCGATCTTGTAACCAGCATTTCTAGCGGTCTCGAATACGCTTATTCCGCAACCCTCCATTGATGGTCTTGCCTGCAATGGTTTAACGCAGTAACCCTTCTTTACATCGCATTTCTTACAGAGGTTACATGAGCCGGAAGAGAATGCTAAGGCTGCATGGTATCCCTCTAGAAAGAGTTGCCTCTCAATCTCAGCAGCTAAAGTTTTAGGGGTGGAAGGCTTAAAACGGAAAAGCAAAGCGAACTTATACTCCTTCAGTAAGGCCTGCGTCTCCTCTACGGTTGGGGTGTAGGGAGGACACATTAAGGATTTACCGTAGGAATCACAGCCGAAACGGCACTTCCATCTAACCCATCTCCTCACAACAATCTGATCAGTTGTGATTATTTTAGCATCTACAGCCCCTAACTTCACAGCTAAATCACAGAACCTCGATAAATCATTCTTTTTCAAGACCCCCACTCTCGCAACAATTAATCTATATGCTATTATTTACACTCTTTATTCGAATAAAAAATATCCAATTAATTAGTGACGCTCCCCACTCTTCATTGGTTTAATCATCTGAGAAGTTAATAGTGAACCTACTGCTACGACTACGCCTATAAGGAATGTGACTTGATGCCCAAACACATCCCACAGTATGCCTCCAGTTAATGGTAAGGTAACGGCTGCCACATGATTCATTGTTTGTCCCATAGCGAGGGATGGCGTTAAGTCTGTTACGGAAGATATGCCATTAATATATGTTGTTTGGGAGATTTGGCTTAAGGCCATAACTATAGCATTAATTATGTAGAGAATGCAGAGCACATTGGCGATGGGGATGTAGGCGTACCCGAGAAAAGTAGTTACCATTAGAACATAGCTGATGGTGAGTGTGATGCGGGGTCCCGCTCTATCAACAAGTTTTCCTAGGTATGGAGACAATAGAAAAGTTAGGGTTCCACTGATAAACATTAAGGTAGCAATCATGGTAACGTCTAAGTTATAGAGCTTCACTAGAACGAAAGGAGAGAAAGTTAGGAATATTTGGCGTAGAGCACCGCCTAGGAAGTTTAGCATATAGTAAATGCCGTAGCGTCTTTTGAAGACGAAACGAACTATCTGAAGCGGCTTGCTTGTTTGCGGTATTCGGAGAACCAACAATCCTCCAATTAAAGAGATTACGCCAGCTATAATGAAGAATAATCTGTACCTCATAGCTAGGAAACTTGAGAATATAGCTACTGAAGCCATAGCCACTATAGCCGCTATGGAGGCTACACTATTCATCTGGCCAAGCCGCTCTCCCTCCCTAAATGGATCTGAAAGACTGAGGGTTATGGAGGAACGTAGAGGCATCCAACAGTGAAAACCAATACTCCAAAAGACTGACCATAGAACAACTTGAACCCAATTATTTATGGTTGAGACTCCAATCATACCTAAACTGAAGATTAGGAGGGATGAGCCGGCAAGTAAAGGCTGCGAAATGTGCAGCATTAAACCCAAAATGAAGGCGGTAAGTAGGCCAGGGACCTCCCGGAGAGACTCTAAGGTGCCTATCTGCATGGCTGTGATGTTTAGATCTTCAACCAGGAAGTTAGTGTAGGTGGAGCGGTAAATAGCGAATGCGAAGTTTAGGCCGAAAACACCGAAGGCTAGAAGAACCAGAGACTTTAAGCGTTTATTCATCTTCTTAATGGATAATTTATGGTGCAACCAATAAATCCCCACCAAGGAATAAAAAGGAGAGTTAAAGGCGTATTTTAATGTGACTGATAGAGCAGTTGATGCTTAGATCCTCAGCTTTTCTAGAGCCCTATCTACACTCTCAAGTCCAAGCTCCCTAAGAACACTGGATTTAGGTATTCCCCTCTCATCCCAACCCATAGCTTCATAGAACTGCCTCTTCCTCTCCTCAACCTCAGCCCTATCTGTAGCTTCACCCTTATAGGGACCTGAAGGGAGAGGCTCATAGAACCTTGGTGGATTATCATCATCCCGATCGGGATCCCACTTGACGTCTGGACCAGCTAGGAGGAGAGCTGCCCTCTGTATATGCATTATTCTTCTAGAGAGCCTCGTATTCCATTCATCTCGAGTCGTTGACCAGCCAGTGACTGCTCTAGCGAACTCCCAGACCAGTTCGTACCCTACACGCCATCCATTTATGCTGCATAAGACAGCTGAGTCAGCAAACACCATATCCATGTCGCTGTAGGCATCGTAAACTGCTGAGGTGTGATCTCCACACTGAACGTTGACTGCGTAGGCTATAGGCTGGAAGTCCAGTGAGCTTCTGGTTCCGTGAGCGCCTAAAGCCACACCCTTAACTTGCACCGCATACTTCGTGAGATCTACGCCTTTAATCTCACTCAGTTTACGGGCCGCCCTATAGGTGCCTTCAGCAAGTATGTCACCTATACCTTCACGTTTAACAATCTTCCTTATGAGCGCATCAAAAGCATCTACATCACCCCACTTAAGCTCTAAACCAAGCTCCTCCGCAGTCAGTATACCACGCTGGTATAGCTCAGCTGCGAAGCCCAGAATGTTACCTGTCTGTATCCCGCAGAGGCCTAGATTGTCGCATAGAGCAGAGAGGTGAACAGCTCCTTCAGCTGTGAATATTCCAAGATTCGTGCCTAGATAAGCCTGCATCTCGTAGTCCGGCATGTCTGTTATGTCGCCCTTGAAGCGTCCACTCTTTATCACAGCCAGCTTCATACACGTCATTGGGCAGCCGAAGTCGCCCCAGTACCTCTTAACCCAGAACCTAAAATCGAAGCTTGGAACACCGAATGATCTTTCGTCATGCCACTCCTCCTGCCAGTTCCTTACGGGCTCCGAACTGAGTTCTACCCCCACCCAGTATCCTCCGCTACCTGTACCCCAACGCCTCATACTATCATAAGTGAGCAGTTTATTGATCACTT
>CAZHYI010000093.1:0-5117 GCA_964536595.1 uncultured Candidatus Bathyarchaeia archaeon | reverse complement strand
TCCATTAAGTGAGGTGCTTCTACTTGAAATTTTAGGCTTCATAACTGACGCCCCAAAAAGGAGGGAAAGTATAGGTTACTACCGGAAGGTTGTGCTTGCGCAGGCGACCGACCCGAAACTTAGGGAACTGAGTCATAGTGGAGGCGTAACTACAGCACTGTTGATTCATGCAATTAAAACGGGATTCATCGATAGCGCAGTTATTTCTGAATGTGAAGAAGAGATCCCTATAAAGATTAAGCCTTCAATAAGTCTTGTTCCAGACGACCTCCCATCCGCGGTTGACTGCAAATATTTCCCTTCCTCTGTAGCTAAAGCCTTCGGTAGAGCTGTGCATGAGTATGGTAAAGTTAAGATAGGTTTCGTTGGAACACCATGCCATGTCAAGGCACTCCGGAAACTGGAAGCTTGGCAACATAAAATTATCGATAGCCTCAAAATAATCATCGGTTTAGTTTGCCTATGGAGTTTCTCCTTTCCGGAACTAACTAAATATCTAAGAGAAACCTACAAGATAGAGGCTAAGGACATCCAAAGAATAGATTTAGATAAGAAGTATAGAATCCTAACCAAGAGTGGTGGGGAGATCGATCTTCCTATATCTGAAGTGAGAGCTCATACACTTACTCCATGCAGTATGTGTGGAGACCTCACGTGTGAATTGGCTGACATCTCGATCGGTGGAGCACATCCACTACAAGATTGGTCAATAGTAATTATTCGAACAGAGGTTGGAGAGAAACTGTTTGAGGACGCATTGAAAGCGAATGTTGTACGGGTGAGGGATATAAAGGAGGAGCTTGATGTTTTCACACATTTCGTTGAGATGGCACTTATGAAGAGGAGGCTAGCTAATGAAGAGATCGAGAGGAGAATGGCGGAAGGCAAACCCATACCTCCAGCATTCACACGTTTTCTGGAATTGTTACCCCGTGAAGCCAGTCTACTTAAAAGCCTCACAGCAGACCAGATAATGACCAGTGAGGTTATGACGATTAGTCCTGAAACTAAGGTTAGGGAGGTTTTGGCTATCATGACGGAGCATCATCATATGGGTTACCCTATCGTGGATAAGAAGGGGGAGCTTGTTGGAATAGTGACATTTGAGGATATAGCTAAAGTTCCAGCTTCAGAACGTGAGAAGGTATCTGTGGGGGAGATCGCCCGGAAGAAGCTTATAACGGTGTATCCAGACGACTCAGTTATGAGCATTTATGAGGCTATGGAGCGTCATAAAATCGGTAGAGTCCTCATAGTTGATAGGGAGAATCCAAGAAAACTTCTTGGGATAGTGACTAAAACCGATATACTTCACAGCTTAAGGTGGCCGATGAGGCTAAGATAGATAATCGTCTATACTCAGAAAGTATTCGATATAGTTCTGAAAGTTATAGGCTGCCCTCTAACTGTGAACATGAAGATACAAATATGGAGTTATTTTTCGGCTTTATGTTCATAAGCCACTATCATTGTGGATGTTAAGCGGACATCACCTATACTTCTAATCTTATCCGTCAAGAAAGTGTCAAGCTCCTGAAGTGACGATAATCTCACCTTTATTATGATGTCGTACTCCCCATACAGCTCATTAACCTCCACAATCTCACTCATACTGGAGAGTAACTTGCACACTTTCCTTTCAGTGTGGGGAGAAACTGTCAGCATCACGTAAGCTACAACCATAACTCTAAACCTCTCTACATAGTTTAGTTGAGAAACACGTAAAAAGATTTGTCTAAAATCTCATTAAATCTTACGTGAGTATTATACGTGCATCAACAGCGATGGATCCTCTATCATTAACAACCAGTGGATTAATATCGATCTCAGCTACCTCAGAGAGATCAATTATCACCTCACCCACCCTAATTATAACTTCAGCGATCGAATCGAGATTTGCAGGCTTCTGCCCTCGGAAACCCTCTAAAATCTTAAAGCTCCTAACCTCCCTCATCATCTCCAATGCCTCCTCCCTATTTAGTGGTGCCAGCCTAAAGGATACGTCCTTGAAGACCTCTGTGAAGAGCCCTCCTAAACCGAACATCACTGCTGGACCGAACTGAACATCCCGAATAGCTCCTACAATAACCTCATATCCTCTAGGAGCCATCTCCTGAACCAGAACGCCTAAAATCCTAGCCTCAGGCATATTTGCCTTGACATTTTTAATTATCCTTCTATAGGCATCAATAACTTCACTTGGAGTCTCTAACCCGACTATTACTCCACCCACATCCGACTTGTGAATTATGTCGGGTGAATAAACCTTCAGTACGACTGGGAAACCTATCTCTTCAGCCGCCTCCACTGCATCATTAATATCCGCCGCAACCTTCTCTCGAGTCACAGGTATATTATATGCCTTCAGAACTTCTTTGGCTTCATGCTCCATGAGGAATTTACGGTCCTCTAACCGGGCATTCTTAATGACTGTTTCAACGTTGCTTTCTTTAAGCTGACTATCCATAACTCTTCACTTTAACGCTTATTACCTACGTTTTCTTCTTTTTTCACTATACTCAACCAATGCAGCCGCTGCCTTAGCAACCCTCTCAGGTGAGGAGTAGACAGGTATTCCTCCACGCTTCAGAATTCTAACTCCATTCAGTATGGTGCTCCCGCCCATCCAGTAAGCTAAGAATGGCTTATCACGCTCCATCTGCACCTCAACAACAGCTTTAGCTGGACCATCCGACGTCACTAAACCTTGAGATACAAAGATAGGAATCACTAAATCCACATTCTCCAACCCTGAAACCACCTCAAGAACCCTCCTGTAGCGTTCGTAGTCCGCATCACCGGTCATATCTATTGGGTTGTAAGGGGAAGCTATTGGCGGAAGGTAGGATCTGAGTTCCTCCACTATTTCTCGTGGGAATCTAGGAATACTCAATCCCAACTTATGGCACCAATCTGCAGTCATAACTGCTAACCCACCAGCATTGGATACTATAGCAACCTCTCTCCCCCTAGAGAGGGGTTGACTGAAACTCTGCGTGCAATCAAATAACTCCTCAATATCCTCCACCAAGATCGCGCCGGCCTGTTTTATAGCGCCCTTAAATACTTCGATTCGTCCAGCCATTGAGCCCGTGTGGGATAAAGCAGCCTTCGCCCCTGGTTCTGTTGTCCCAGCCTTTAAAATCACAATCGGCTTCTTCCTTGAGACGTACCTTATGGATTCAAAGAGCCTCCTTCCATTTTTAGCCCCCTCAATATAAATGGCGATCACTCTCGTCTGTTCATCCTCACTCAGATATGCTAGGGCGTCAGCCTCATCCACATCGCATTTATTGCCTAAATTTATGAATTTCGAGAAGCCCACCTCCTCCTTCAATGCCCAATCGAGAGTTCCGCAGCACATAGCACCACTTTGGGATATGAATGCTATTGAGCCTCTCAATGGCTTGCTGAAGGTGAAGGATAAGTCCAGATCCAACTCAGTGTTTATTAAACCGAAACAGTTCGGCCCTATAACTCGGATTCCGCCCTCCCTCGCTATCTTCACAACTTCATCCTGCAGGTCCTTCCTTCCTATCTCTGCGAAGCCTGAAGAGATTATTATTGCACCCTTCACTCCCTTCTCTACTGCCTGCTCCATTATTGTTGGAACTAAATGTGCAGGAACAACTATCTCCACCAAATCTATCTCGTCTGGGATCTCCTTTAGGTTTGGATAGACTTTCCTGCCAAAAATTCGGTTAGTGTTCGGGTTAACCAAGTATATCTTTCCGGGGTAGTTCCCTTCAAGAGCGTTACGTGTTATTGCGCCTCCAACCTTCCCGATTTTGCTGGATGCTCCAACAATAGCTACTGAGCGAGGCTCAATCAGTCTCTTCATCTGGAGGTAGGTTTCCTTAAAGTAACCTTCTTCAATACCCATGATTCTTTTACCGTTTAAACAGAAAAACCGATCAGTAATATATTTATCTTTACTAAGTCCATATAAGTACTAATTGAGGCGCTCGTCATGTTATTCATCACGTTCGCTAAGATTGAGGCGGCTAGGGAGAGAGAAGCCTACTTAGCCGTAGCGAGGGGCGATGTAGCTAAACTTCCCTATGTCAGAGGCGTCTACCTCACCTTCGGTGAGCACGATATCGTGATGATCCATGAAGCTCCAAGCCTCAGAGAAGCCGTTCAAACAGCAGTTAAACTCAGGAATATTCCGGGAATAATAGATACTCAAACCATGGTCTGTATGGACATCGAAGAAGTCTTCGGGTAAATAATAGCGCTCTTCCCTGCCAAAACTGCGCATCATTAAGATATTTTATAAGCTATGAAAATTAAACCAACCGTATATGAGCGAGTATCACAGCATAATAGTTAAGGAGGGCCTAAAGGACCAATCAATTCTGAAGAAGTTAAGAATTTTAGGGGGGAGAGGACTGAAGACTGGACTTTGCTGCGAGTAGGCGTTAAGGAAAACGAGATAAATGAGATAATCAAGCTTATCCAGAAAAATCTAGTGACAAAGCCCGCCTATTACGTCATTTCTATCGAAATCAAGAACTAATCGTAGTCTTCCCTCAAAAAACCTTCACTTTAACACCTGAGAGGGAATCGTGGAAGCCTGCGGTAGAGTACGGCAAATCTGTAGGCATACCGGAAGAAGAGCTAAACTTCAAACCATGCAGATTCGAAGAAGAAACCTACTAAATGCGCCACTCTCATCAACAAATACTTCACGCAAAGAAGAATTACCTAATAGGCAGAAGAATACAACTGAAATTTTTCCTGGAGATAAGCCTGAAACCAAATCTTTTCAGGTAGTAACAGCTGAAAAACAAACCCTACATGAGCCAAACTCCACGCTAAAACAACATTAAAACCACAATAAAAATTAGAGAGCCTATCCGATCGGTTATTTTTCTCTTCCCAAAGCGATTGTATCCATACCCGAATATGCTTAAATTCAGCTTTTTTAGTTGAACAATCCTCAATGACACTTCGAGGAAAAGAAGTTGATTGCGCAAAATTTAATTACTTATGTGGATGAGGTACTTAATGTATGGGCGTTGGTTATGGCTGGAAGAGAGCGCCTACTGATGGAGTTTTTGGTTATCCCATCTCCAGATTTGGCTATCCGATTGTTCCTCTTAGGCTATATTTTG
>CAZHYI010000092.1:0-5135 GCA_964536595.1 uncultured Candidatus Bathyarchaeia archaeon | reverse complement strand
CTTCACCAGACATAGTGTCACCCGAAACGTTCAGCAGCACCGTCAAACCATACATAACAAGAATCCTTGAGTCTGTGGCGAAGAGTGGCGGGATACCCTCCCTCCACATATGTGGAGACACCACAAAGATTCTGGAGCATATGGTGGAGACGAAGGCTAAAATTTTAGAGCTAGATTACCCAGTGAATTTACACTACGCCAAATCGAAGGTCGGTAAACAAGTATGTCTAGAAGGCAACATCGACCCCGTAAATATAGTGCTTAAAGGCTCCCCAAGGCAAGTCATAGATAAATGCGAAGAGTGCATTCAGGACGCAGGGACAGGTGGCGGTTTCATACTCAGCACTGGCTGTGAGGCTCCACCCAACACCCCAATAGAGAATATTCGCGCTATGGTACATGCAGCCAGAAAATACGGTGTGTATTGAAGAGAGAGCCACATTTAGCTTTACTCTTCAGTAAGCCATCTAATCAGCTTCTCCGGTTCCTCGCATCTAATCTGAACCTTTATTGGGCCTAAGGGAGATTCACCGACAGGCTCAGAGAAGGATAAACGTTCCATGTAAGCTGCCTGCTTATTCAAGTAAAAAGTTATAAGTTTACCCTCAACCCCTCTACGTAATACACTTCTAGCGGCGGAACGTATCCTCTCTCTTCTAAGAAGATTGTAGAGTTTAGTTAGGGCATCCAACCCTTCAAGATACGCCATAACCACTCCTTCCTCCCTAACTTCCACTCTTGCATTCGGAAAAACATTCCTTATAGCAGCCTCAACCTTCTCGTAACTTTCAGTGGGATTGACCTGCGCCTCAACATTAATCTCAACCCTATTCATCCTTCACGATCTCCTCTAAAACCTTCTTCGCATTCATCTCTAACTCTTCCCTTGTCCCTTCATTCACTATCATATAGTCTGCCAAAGCTATAGCTCCCCCAATACCAACCTTAATCTCAACCTCGTCACGCTTAGCGAATTCACGCCAATCCTCCGGATCGTCCCTCCTCATGCGACTTCTCAACCTACTGAAGCGGGTTTTAGGGGAGGAATGAACAGCTATAAGCTTGAAGTTAGGGTATAGTTTCCTAAACACTTTAACTTCCTCCAAACTCCTTATCCCATCAATCAATACGACACGATTATCAATCTTCTCTATCTCTTCTAAGCATCTCTTAGCGACCACACCGGCTCCATACTTCTCTCTGAGCTCAACCATAACCTTGCTTAGATTAGTGATGTTCGGCTCTAAACCTCTACTCTCAACCTCCCTCCTAACGACATCCCCCATAACTATTACCCCATAACCCTTCCTCATCCCCACCTTCCTAACTATAGACTTCCCAGACCCAGGCATCCCAACAATCCCTATCAGTTTCTTCCCCAACACTGAATCTCCACCTAGCTTTTTATTCCCTCCCTAATCTAAAAAGGGAATTTAAGATTTAATTAATAATTTTCACACTTCTTAAGACTTAATGAAAATACTGTTCTTTCATAGTGCGATCTCTCATCAAAAGAAATAATTAATTGTTCTTTGAATATTGGTCTTTAGAGGAGTCTGGGTTGTCCGAAAAGATACGTTGCTTCATATCCTTCGATGTTGAGGATCAAACAGTTCTACGTAAGATGATTGAGGTTCAGGAATCGCTGAATAGAGAGTGTGGAGGACTAAAGTTAGTGAAGCCTGAAAATATCCACATAACTATGCGTTTTTTAGGTGAGATACCATCCTCCTTAGTGGATTCGGTTTCAAACGTTCTGAAAAGCGTAAGATTCAGCCCCTTTAACGTTAAGATATTGGGAGTTGGGGCGTTCCCAAACATTAGGAGACCATCAGTGATTTGGGCAGGAATCAGTGATGGAGCATCAGAATTGAAGGATATATCTGAACAATTAGAGTCTGGACTGAAGAAGTTGGGCTTTAAGCCTGAGAAGAGGGCTTTTACGCCGCACATAACGATAGCGAGGGTTAAATCTAGGAGGAGTAAAAACTGCTTAATGATGAAACTATTGGAGTTTAAAGATTTAGAGTTTGGTGTAATAAGAGCTGAATTTTTGAGGTTAAAGAGAAGCATCTTGACACCTACAGGACCCATATACCATACACTATTCGAGTTTTCTGGCTAACAATCGGCTATTATTAGAGGATATTGAGGATGACTATGGATCTGGAAAGAATATGTGAAATAGTTGCTCGAAGAGAAACACCATCCCTAAAGGAGGAAAGGGCTGTCCTTAAGGTTGCTGAGTGGTTAATGGATAGAATTAGGGAGGAAGCTCTCAAGGGAGGTTTGGAGGTTGAGGTGAGCTTAGAGGGCTCCCTAGCTAAGGGTACATGGCTTAAGACAGAACCTGAAATAGACATCTTTATTCATTTACCGCCCTCCTTCCCTAGAGAGGAGTTCGGTGGAAAGGTGATGGAGATCTCTAAGAGAGCCACCTCAGGCTTTAGGAGTATGGAACGTTATGCTGAGCACCCCTATTTAGAGGCTTTCGTTGAGGGCTACAGGGTTAACATAGTTCCATGCTACATTGTTGAGAAGGGCTCTTGGTTAAGCGCTACAGACAGGACGCGGTACCACACACTCTATGTAAAAGAACGCCTAAGTGATGAGGGTAAACGTGAGGTTAGATTACTTAAGCGTTTCATGAAGGGGATAGGCGCTTACGGCGCAGAGATCAAGACTGGAGGCTTCAGCGGATATCTATGTGAACTCCTCATAATTTACTATGGCTCCTTCATTAATACTCTCTCAGCAGCATCTAAATGGCGCTCCAAAGAACTCTTGGATTTGGAAGGCTACTACCCAAAAACTGAGGAAGCCTTTAAACTGTTCGGAGAACGGTTAATCTTCATTGATCCTGTCGATAAATTTAGGAATGTAGCTGCTGGCGTCCGAGAAGATAAAAAAAGCATTTTCACAGTAGCTTCAAGGGTTTTCATAAAAAAACCAAGAATCGAGTTCTTTTATCCCCCTAAAATAAAGCCTCTCTCTCCACCAGACCTAAAAAGAAGTATTTTGAGGAGGGGGTCAACTCTAATCTTCATAAAGTTTCTTAAGGATAATGTTGTCCCCGACATCATTTGGGGTCAACTCTTCAAGGCTGAAAAAGCTTTATTCTCACTGCTTGAGAGGTACGACTTTAAACCTATCAAGAGCGCTGTTTGGAGCGATGAAAGAAAGCTTCATATATTCCTCCTAGAAGTTGAGAGTCACACACTACCGAATATTGTGAAGCATATTGGCCCTCCAGTCTCCAAGATGGAGCACTCCGAGAATTTTCTGAAGAAGCATCTGAAGGCTGAAGATACAATCTCGGGGCCTACGGTGGAGGGAGATAGATGGATTGTGTATAAAAAACGGAAATATACAGATGCTGTGGGGCTCCTCAAAGATATCTTAAGTGATGGAGGAAGAAGCATAGGGATACCTGAAGGATTAGCTGATGCATTGAAGCTTTCAATGGAATTCTACCTTAACATGGAGATCTTCAATCTTTACAACTCCAACTTAAAATTTGCTGAGTTCCTAACAGAATACTTGAGGGGAAGGCCTAATTGGCTTGAATAAGCATGATCACTTCTTAAGGATCGATGATTGCGGATCCATAATTTGTTACCCTAAATTTGATGAGGCAGAATTCCAGAAGAGACGTGAAGAGTTAGAGTCTCTAGGTATTATCGGAATAGAGTCTAAAGGTAGAACCTCAATAGGCGAGTTTAAAGTTCTTGGTAAAGGTTATGTAGGCATAGTCGTCTCGGCATTAAAGAGGAACTTCGGTAGGGTAGCTCTAAAAATAAGGAGGGTGGATGCCGATAGGGAAGACTTAAACTACGAGTCGTCTATGCTAAAACTGGCTAACTCCGTTAATGTAGGGCCCAAACTATACTCTAATACAGATAACTTCATAGTGATGGAGTTTATCGAGGGACTATTAATCGGTGATTGGCTACTGAAACTTGAGCTTCCAGAAGAATCCTTTCGAGTAAAGCAAGTCATAATTGAAATTCTTGAGCAATGTTACAGATTGGATATGATAGGACTTGATCACGGCGAATTAAGTAATGCTAGAAAACATATAATCATTGATAATTTCGACAAACCTACGATCTTAGACTTCGAGACCGCCAGTACTGTCAGGAAGACATCTAATGTTACATCCATATGTAGCTTCCTCTTCATAAAGAGCCCCATATCTCACCTTATAGCTTCCAGTATTGGAGAGATTGACAAACATTCACTTTTAAGAGCCCTAAATAAATATAAGAGAGTGAAGGATAAAGAAAGCTTCACCTACATACTCAAGAACGTCTTAAAATTAAGTTCTTAACTATAAGATCATCTAGGAATAGAAACTACGAGGTCTTCCCCATCTGGTTTACGTAGCTTCACATCCATAACTTCTTTAATTCTAGCTTATAGTCACTGTACAGATCAATAAATGTTAATCCTAAAAAGACATTGAACATCGCATTCAAGACAGGACCTACTATCGGGATCGCATCTATCAGAAGGAAGGCTATTATAGAGATCAAGATGATAAAAATCGAAGGAGAGAATCTATCCTTAATCACTTTAAACGTACTTAAAATTGAGTCTATAACTCCCTCTTCATCAACTATTAAGACTGCCAATATTAGAATAGCTAAAGGCGCTAAGTAAACTACAAAGCTTAGAAGTGCCCCTAGCAGGGATGCCATCAAAAATGTGCCTAAATTTTTCGTAATGTACTTAAGGCTCTTCAGAAGATTCATGTCTCTATTGAGGTATGCGTCTCTAGCCATATCTAAAGAGGCTATGTTTAACACAAAAGATAGGATTACTCCACCAAAAGTTATAGTTATTCCCATCATGGCTAAGATGAATAATTCAGATTCGGGAAGCTCTCTTATGTCGCCTATACCGACATTGTAAAACCAGAATAATCCTAAAAAGATTGAAATATAGATCACAGCACCTAAAACGGCGGGTATAAGCATCGCTGGATTCTTAAATATTATTCTCATCGACTTCTTCAGCGACTTTACCCCTACGGCTCCTCTACGTTCCTCTCCCCTCTCTCTTTCAATCTTATCTTCCGGTTCTGCAGAAGAAGGGTCAATATTCTCCATTAATCTTCCACCATCAAACAAATT
>CAZHYI010000091.1:0-5165 GCA_964536595.1 uncultured Candidatus Bathyarchaeia archaeon | reverse complement strand
TTAGTATTCAACATTTAATTTGAATAGATCAACTTTAAAGTTTTGATCTTTTAATGAAATAAAAAAAGTTTCCTTTATTAGTTATGAAGAGCTTCGATTTTCCTTATTCTTATTTCTAAAGGCCTCTTGAAAATGAATGTATAAGTTGATTTTCCCTCAGTATATTTCTTCAAGTGTACATCTATTAAGGCTGGTTCCCCGCGCTGCACAGTAGCTATTGCCCTCTCTAACACTTCTCTAGCCTCATCAGGTCCTTCAATGACTTCAGAATGTACGCCTAGTGATCTAGCCATACTATAGAAATCGATTCTAGGTTCATCAAGATCAACGAACTCGTAATTCTTAAGTTTTATAGCAGTCTTCATTACGGCATCTTGTAGAAGGAACCACTCAATACCCCAACAAGCATTATTGAACACTATATAGAGAACAGGTATGTGATGGTGGCTACATGTCCATAGAACCGAGACAGGATTGCCCATTATGAAGTCTCCATCCCCGACTGTTGCAATGACTGTTCCATCAGGCTTAGCTAAGGCTCCTCCGTAAGCAGCGCTTGCTATCGGGCCTAGATGAACTGAAGGATTGGAGAAGTAACTTCCAGGCTTCTTAAGCATTATTCCTTTATATAATGCGTTTCTAACTGTTAGTGTAGAATCGAACCATATCGTTCTATCACTCCAAAGCCTATTTAACTCATGAGCTATTAAGTGTGGAGATATAGGAAAATCGTCCAGATGTTTCTCAGTTTCCCTTCTCCATGTTAATAACGTTTCTTCATGCAAAGATTGAATCTCAGCTCTCCTCTCCTTAATGAGGGATGATTCCCTTCTATAAAGCAGCATCTTCTTAATTTTCGATGTTAATCTTTCAAGAATTAAGGTTGTGTCTCCAGTGAGATTCGCATAGGAGGGATAGTAGGAGCCGCCATAGTCACCTCCAGCCATTCCTCTAAGCGTGACAGCTTCAGGTGCAATGTTTATTACCTTACAATCCTCTGGCGGAGTCAAGGGAGGTTCATAATATACTTCAATGTTTATGAGTACATCAGCATTCTCCACTAAAGAACTTTTCTCTCTATAAAAGAGAAATCCTAGAAACAGAGGGTGATTCATAGGGAAATTCATGAATACTCTACCATCCAGAACTCCACATGCTGTTAATTCGGCTAACTCTACAAGCTTCTCAACGGCTGAGGCGTGTCTGCCCATATATACCACCCAGATGATAGGGTTCTCAGCTTCCACTATGGCTTTAGCTGCAACATCTAAGCTTTTGTCGTCGGGCATTAATCTACTTTGAAGTTTGGATTTAGAGGTGAAGAAGACTGAGTTTTCCGGTGCTCTTTTAGCCATCAAGTCTTGCCTCAAAGTAATATAGGTGGGGCCTGTAGGCTCTGTTTCAGCTATCGCTATCGCTTTCTGAATGGTGGGTGGCATAAGATTGAGAGTGGGTATTTCACATCTCCATTTTGTCCATGGAGTGGTGAGTATGCTCTGCCATGAATGGTAATGTATGGCATATCTTGGTCTGCCATCAGGTAAATATCCAGAAGCTAAAGAGGGAAGATTTTGAGATGCAAATATTACTATTGGTGCGTAATTTTGATGTGCCGCATATATCGCGCCTAGAGAGTTGGTTGTTCCAACTATTCTGTCAATAAGGCATATTGCAGCGCTTTCAGAAACTAAGGCGTATCCCATCGCCGCTGAGACACTGCAGAACTCATGTAACCCTTGAATCCAGAATGGAGGTTTAATGCTTGCCAACGCATCTTGAATGTCAATCATTCCTCCCCCTGTAGTTCCAAAAATGTATTTGAAGCCATTCTTCTGGAGAATCTTAATGAACCATTCACCGCCAGTTACCGACATAACGTTTCTCCTTTGCCACTCTAAATTGTCCTTATTAAGATTCATGAGATACAATCTTAACTACTGTGTTCTTATGTTTTCTCCCTAAAATTGAATTTGACAGTAAAAGACTGGGAAGGAGTACTCTAATTTAAGTTTGACCTGAGACTAGCTTTAGAAAGTCCTCTTCACCCTCGGCATAACCCGAAACTATCAAAATATCTCCAGCTTCTATTTTCGTGTTCGCTTTGGGCCGAATCCAAGTGTTAGCCCTTCTTATAGCTAATATCCACATACCAGTCTCCTCATCTATCTGAGCCTCTCGAATAGTTTTACCCACCAACTTAGAGTTCGGTGAAACTTCGGCTCTTACGACAGTCTCTTCAGCATCCTCAATCACCAATTCCATAACTGGATGCGGCTTCAACCCTCTAAGAACTAGGGAAGCTATTTCTTCTGCTTCATCAGCTATCCTTTCGGTTACGGAGGCTATACGCATTAATCCAAGAAACTTCTCCGCATCCTTAGGATCGAAACCGCTTGAGAGAACTAAAAGTTCGAATTCTGTGTGAAGCTTATCCATTCTCTCTTCAAGCATTTGTACTTCTTCAGCCAAATCCACACTATTAAGAAGTATGGAGGAGTAGGCAAGACTGATCATGAGTTCTGAAGTATTCTTAAGCTCAACCAACTCATCTATAATCTTCCTGAATATTTGCTCATCCACAGGCGACATATTTGAAATCACCCTACACTTTTCTGGATCTTCTCTCAGCCATCCTCTTAAATTTCTTCACACCTTTCGAAGCCCCTCTGGCAAAGATTACATCATCCTCACAAATCATCTCTTCTTCTTTCGGGTCAATTATCCATTTATTCCCTCGCCTTATGGCGATTATGTCAACCCCTATTTGGGCAGCTAAGTCAAGTTCCTCAATCGTTTTATTTTTAATTTCGGAGTCTGGGCTCACTATTACTTTAACCAATCGCTCCTCCATCTTCTGAAAAGCTTTACTAACTAGAGGATGAATTCCTATACCCAGCAAGACTAAATTAGCTATGTCTGCAGCCGCATCAGAAATCTTGTCTGTAGCGTTAGCTACTTTAGATATTCCTACAAGTCTCTTTGCGTCCTCCGCATCCCTCGCCGCAATCATCGCATTGATGTTGAGAAGGTAAGACAATGTATCCATATGTTTCTCTAGTTCCATAACTTCTCTAGCTAGTTCAACATTGTTGAAGAGAGCTGAAGAGTAAGCTAGATCTATCATGAGCTCTGAAAGATTTTTCATTTCAGTCAAAACTTCTCTCACGGATACTGGCTTATATTTTATCTTCTCTAACTCCGTCAAATTTAAGAATACTCCTTGGATGGAACTCTCTTCAGATACTCTTTGACCAAAATATGATTGATTAACGCAAGAATATAAGTCTTTTTTACCCACTTATACAAGAGATAGAATAGGTTTTTAGAGTGCTTCATGCTCAGTTAAGATTATAAAAGTTTATGTGTCTTCCTTAAATATTCTAATTGAAAGGGCGCGGTCCATCCATGATTGATGAAGAGTTAGAGGCTATAAAGCGAAGAAAACTTATGGAGTTACAGAAACGTCTAGCACAAAGAGAGAAGAGAACCGCTAAGATCGATAAGGAGGAATTACTAAAGAAGGTTTTTGTCGGTAGGGCGTGGGAAGTCTGGAGGACGGCGCAACTTCAATATCCTGAGGCAATGAGGAAAATAGAGGAACTCTTTGTCAAATTGATTCTATCTAGAAGGCTTACGAGAGTGGATGGTGTTCAGCTCTACACATTCCTTAGAAGACTAGGATTAAGAGTGAAACTTAAAACTGAGATAAGGATAAGAGAGCATGGAGAGTTAAAGTCGCTTTCCGAAAAGTTAAGAGGCAAGCTCTAATCATGCTACTAATTGCTCTCTTTTTCTGTTAGTGATCGAGCTCCTTACGGAAAAATAGTTTTTATACTCCTCTTATGATAATGTGTTTGAAGAAAGGTGTCTTAATGAAGAAGAAATTTGAGTTTCTGGAGCATACGGCCGACATCTATGTTGCAAGTTATGGAAGAAACTTGAAGGAAGTATTCAAGAATGCTGCTCTAGCACTCTTTGAAGTCATGACTGAAGTTAAAAATGTTGAACCTAAGATTGAGAGGGAAGTGTATGCTGAGGGACATGATCTAAAATCACTACTTTACGATTGGTTGGAGGCACTCATAATACTCTTTGAAACCGAGAGTCTCTTACTAAGTAGATTTAAGATAATTAATCTAGAAGAAAAGGATGGTGTATGGAGGCTTAAAGCAAAGGTTGTAGGTGAAGAATTTGATTCCTCGAAGCATCTACAGAAGGTCGGCGTTAAAGCCATAACATATCATAGGATGGAAATAACTGAGAAAGATGGCTTAATAGTTGCAAAATTTATACTGGACATATGAAAGATTTAGTCTATTCACTAAGAATCGGTAAAGGGGAGTCGAAATTGAGACTAGAAATTCGGATCGCAGGTTATGGTGGACAAGGAATAATTCGAGCTGGTAGAATTCTGGCTATGACTGCATCACTTTATGAGGGCAAGTATGCTGTTATGACGCAGTCTTATGGTCCAGAATCTAGAGGAGGCCACTGTAAATCTGATGTTGTGATCGCTGATGAAGAAATAGATTACCCAATGGTTAGTAATCCTGACTTCTTGATAGCTATGTCCCAAGAAGGATACGACCTAAACATTCATCTTGTTAAAAAGGAAGGAGTCGTCATTCTTGATTCTACCTTAGTTAAGCGTGTGGCAAGCGCCGGAAAACCTAGAATATATTCTGTTCCTGCTGTTAAGATAGCTGAAGAAATAGGTAATAAGATAATCACTAACATAGTTATGTTAGGTTTTCTGTCTGGAGTAAGCGGTATAGTTAGTTTAAAGAGTCTTGAAAAAGCTATCAAAGATACTTTCCCCAAGAAATTTTTAGAATTCAATATGAAAGCTCTTAAAGAAGGTCATAAAAGAGGAAATAAAGAGCGAATCACATAAATTTTCTAGATGGGCTTCCAAAATATGGTTCTTAACTTCAAAAAGTTTTAAATGCAGAGATCTCTTAACGGATGATATAGGAGAAGGAAAATGCCCTATTGCCCGAATTGTGGAAAAGAAATTAAGGAAGATGACAAGTTCTGTCCTAGTTGCGGACAAGCGCTCTGGAAGGTAGAAACTCCTCAAGTTATAACTACTTATGAAGAAGTTAGGTCTAGACCTACAGGCGTAACTATCCTTGCGATACTAGAAGCTTTAGGCGGCTTACTCT
>CAZHYI010000090.1:0-5227 GCA_964536595.1 uncultured Candidatus Bathyarchaeia archaeon | reverse complement strand
AAGGACATCCTCCATATTATGGAGCTACTTGGGCATCGAGACATAAAAACAACACTGATCTACATGCAGCCAGTAAATTTTGAAGGCAACGAACATCATTCAGCGGTTGCTAAAACGGTTAAGGAGGCAAGAAGCCTGATAGAAGCTGGCTTTGAATACGTTTGTGATATGGATGGTGTTAAACTGTTCAGAAAAAGCAAGTGAAATGGGTCCGCTAAATGTCTCTAGGGTCCTGTAAAACCACATTTGGGGCAGCGGTAAGGTCTCCCAAACATTCTACATCTACTGCAACGCCAAATCAGAATTTCTCCGCAGTTAGGGCAAAAGAATTTAGTTGCTTCAGAACCTGGTGGAATAATCTTTCTGCAAGAGTCACAGATTGGAATTGTTAATTCTCTCCTGCCCGCGCTCATCGTGAGCTATACACTCCCATCCAGCCAATATAAACGTTTTCCTTTTTTATAAACTCTCATCTAAGAAAACTCAGGGATTTTAGGAGCTGTTTCGGAAGGTTCCTGATTAGGAGGTTGAACGCTCCACTTTGAAAATCGATATCTCCAACCCTTGAAAGCTCCTCATGCAATCCCGCATCAATTATCCTTTTAAAGATCTGGTCTATGAGCCTATCTGGAAGCATGTTAAGGAGGCGCCTAACAAGCTTCATCCACCTAAACTCCTCACCTAAACTATCAATCCAACCCTTCTCATACTCAGAGAGAATATTTCCCTCAGCTCCATCTCTAAGGGCTTCAGCTATGACTTGACCGCAAAGCCTAGCACACA
Source organism: uncultured Candidatus Bathyarchaeia archaeon (assembly GCA_964536595.1). Lineage (GTDB taxonomy): Archaea > Thermoproteota > Bathyarchaeia > Bathyarchaeales > B24-2 > CAZHYI01. The sequence continues at coordinate 4,444 of CAZHYI010000090.1, read as the reverse complement.
TTCCACCCACAATAACTCCACCGCCAGTCGTAGGTTTCACCTGCCCCGCAGCATCACCCACCACAGCTAATCTACCAATGTAAGTTTTGGGTATAGGTCCAGAAGTTATAACAAGCCCTCCACGCGCATTATTGATCGCGTAACCCTCAAACCTCCTTTTAAGGAAAATCATTAAGCTCCTCCTCAGGTTAATATTATATCCTGCTAATCCCACTCTAGCACTATTCTTTCCGGTGGGGATTACCCAGCAGAAGAAGCCTGGAGCTAAACGCCTATCAAGATACACCTCAACAAAATCCCTCTCTACATCAACATCCATCAAGTCATACTGTAAAGCCCTCAATACACCCCTAGAATCAAAAGATTTCAGTCCAACCCTCCTCACAATTCTTGATTTCACCCCCTCAGCATCAACCACAAAGGAAGCCTCTATAGGCTCACCCTCCACCTGTAAATTAGCAAGCTCTCTACTCACGACCACATCATCAACCCTAACTCCCTTAATTATCTCTGCACCCGCCTCCCTAGCTAATTCCGCTAAGTGACTGTCGAAAGCCGCCCTATCAACAACGCAAGCCTGAGCTTCCTTACTCTCAACTCTGAAACTTATACCTGATGGAGAGAAGAATACTGCTCCCCTCACATAATTCTCCACGAAACCTTCATCAACCTTCAAGTTTAACCTTTCCAGACCACTTAAACTCAGAAGTCCAGCGCAATGGTTAGGTACACCTATCTCACTATGCTCCTCAAAGACTTTCACATCAACTCCCCTCTCCGCCAACTCCCTAGCGGCTAAAAGCCCTGAAGGTCCAGCGCCGATAACAGCTACTTCCGTCCTCATCTCTAAATCATCTTTAGGGATAGACGCCTTTAAAGGTAATTTTAAATTAATCAAATTAAGAGTCTGAGTCTTCATTTTGATAATTCAAATATGAATCTTAACCCACCCCTTCTATTTTGGAGGAAAAACAGGCTTTAAGAGAATTCCTTAAAACCTCTGCGGATTTAAAAGGGAAAGCTCAACTCCTTCGGATTCCATCTTTTTAAAGACAGTATCATTAATATTTCAAAAAGAATTAAAGGTAGTTTCTGAGGTTTGGGTTTAATATGGAAGATATTCAATATAAGCTAGTCATAGTTTTGAGGGACGACTTAGATATGAGTGTAGGTAAGATGGTGGCTCAAGCTGGCCATGCAGTAATGCAGTCCTCCTTGGAGGCGAGGAAGACTCATCCAACATGGTTTAATGAGTGGATTAGGGAGGGCCAAAAAAAGGTGGCTTTAAGAGTATCTTCTGAAGACGAACTATTAAAGTTGGTTAAGAAGGCTGAGAGTTTAGGGTTGCCATTCTCGCTCATTAGGGATATGGGACTTACAGAACTTCCTCCAGGCACAGTAACTACAGCAGGGATAGGGCCTGCCCCCTCAAAACTTGTAGATAAGGTGAGTGGTAGACTAAAGCTTTTGTGAAGAGAGTTTTAGGGTGTAAGTCGGAACTTATCTCTCGGGAAGAGTACGACTTCCCTTATGTTTCTCCTTCCAGTAAGAACCATCATTAACCTCGCGAGCCCAATAGCCCACCCTGCATGCGGAGGCATACCGAACTCATAGGCCCTAAGATGGTACTGGAAGGATTCTGGACGCAAACCCTTCTCAAGCAGTCTCTTCACCAATAAGTCTTTATTATGGATTCTTGTGCCTCCAGAAGCAAGCTCTATCCAACTCCACATTAGGTCGAAGGCTTCACAGATCTTCGGGTTATCCGATCTAGGCATAAGGTAGAAAGCCTTAGCTTCCGTAGGCCAATCAACTATAAAGTAGAATCCCTTATGCACTTCACCTAACTTCCTGAATGCAGGAGTGGATATATCTTCTCCCCAAGGAATATGGAAGCCTAAATCATTAAGCTCCTCTATGATCTCAGTGTAAGTATACCTCTTGAAGGGTAGTGAGGGCACCTCCACCTTATGATTTAAAATTTTAAGTTCCTCAGAGCACTTCTTTGATACCTCCAGACATAGATGGTGAATCAGCTCTTCCAGAATCTTCATCACATCATTCTGATCTGCGAAGGCTGCTTCAATGTCTATAGATATGAATTCGCTGAGGTGCCGTCTCGTATGAGACTCTTCAGCTCTGAAGAAGGGAGCTATCTCGAAAACTTTTTCAAAACTTAGGGTTAACTCCTCCTTATATAACTGGGGGCTTTGAGCTAGGAAGGCTTCTCTGCCAAAGTATGCTACCGGGAAAAGTTCGGTTCCACCTTCAGTTGCAGAGGCTATTATTTTAGGTGTATGAACCTCAATGAATCCTCTCTCTGAGAGGAAGTTGCGGATTGACTGTAACGTTACATGTTGAATCTTGAATATTGCTCTATTAATCTCACTTCTTAAGTCGAGAGCTCTCCAGTCCAGCCTCACATCGATCTTGGCTGGAGACTTACCCGTGGGATCGATTGGGAGGGGATGCTTCGCAGGGTTTAATATTTTAATTTCACTCGGTATAACCTCCACTCCTCTTGGGGCTTTAGGCATCTTCTTAACTTTACCCTTAATTCCAATGCAGAATTGACGTTGAAGCTCCTCCACCTTCTCAACGATCTTCTGGTCAACTTTATCCCTCGGCACAGTTATTTGGACAGCACCCTCTCTATCTTCAAGTATCAGAAAGATTATACCGCCTAAATCCCTTATCTCCCGAATCCAACCTAAAAGAGTGACGGTTTCACCATCCATTTCCGGATTTACTTCATTAGAGTAATGACTCCTACGCCAATCACCAAGATCCTCCATTCAGCCCTCCACCTACTTCGTAAATTCTATTCTTAATGTGATGCCTTGAACCTTCTTAGCTATCTCCTTGAGAGCCTTCATTCTCTGTTTAGAGATTTTTCCGCTTCTTCTATCAAGTATAACCCGCGTCTCAACCGTCCCGTCTGGAAGCCAAATTTTATTTATGGTGACAACGCTTAAGGGTGCAAATAAATCCTCCAAGAACTTCCTTACATCCACCCCATGCTCCAAAATCCTTATGTTCTTTCCAGTTAATTTACTAATCTCCTTAACTATCTTTCCACCGTAACTCAACATTCGGGCAACATCGCCCTTACCAACTATTAAAGCTAATGTGTTATCAGCATTTACAGCGCCATAGAAGGTTACATCCTGCAGAATCGGGTAATCCTTCTCTATAGAGAGAAGCATACGACCTATTTTAAGGTCTAGGGCGGTTATCTCTCCAGAGTCCAATTTACTCTGGCATTTCGAACATAACATACCGCTCATCAGACAGAATTGGCATACCTGCGGCATCTTAGGCACATCTATGAGCCTCCCACATCCCCAGACACTACTTTCGTGAAAGTAAAGAATTGTTAGAATATAAACGTAACTAGAGTTTCTGAGATGAAAAGAAAAAAAGGGGGCTTTTACTGGGTTACGTACCGCTTTTTCACTTTGTGAGAACTATCTCGATGGTGCTGACGTTGGTTGTTCCACCTGGCTGATTACTCGCTGGTAGCTGTTGAGTCCCTATTCCTACACTCTTCACCTTTATGTCTGGAAGGAATCTTCTCCTCAATATTTCAACGACGTCCACTGCTCTGCTGATAGCTCTTCCTCTAGCCTTCACATTAATTTCTTTTGCTCCACTGTGGAAAAGTGTTATGCACGCCAACACATAGTTCATAGCTGGTTTTTGACCCACTAAAACTGAATTACTCTCTGACATCACTGCTCATTCCTTTGCCTTTTTCGATATCTACAGCATTTCACCTTTAAGGTGAAATCAAAAATAAATATGTTTTGGTTATTTATTTATTTTCCATAGTTCAGAATACGATTGAAAGATAAATCGGTTATGTTTGGTGGGTTATTGTGAGGCTTTTTGAGTTTGAAGCCAAGAAAATCTTTGAAGAGTATGGGATTTCAGTACCTAAAGGCGGGCTGGCTGAAACACCGAGAGAGGCCAGAAATATAGCTGAAAGGCTTGACTGTCCAGTTGTAGTTAAGGCTCAAGTTTTGAGTGGTGGGAGGGGGAAAGCGGGGGGAATAATCTTTGCTGAAACGCCTTCTGATGCTGAGAGGGCTGCTGAAAGGCTTTTAGGTGCAGCGCTTCTCAACTCTACAGTTAGGCGGGTTCTGGTTGAGGAGAGAGTTAAGCCTCTTAGAGAACTCTATTTGGGATTAACCATTGATAGGTTAGAGCGGAAGTACGTCTTCATAGCCTCCACCAGAGGCGGCATAGATATAGAAGAGGTGGCTAGAGCGGCGCCTGAAAGCATTTTTAGAAGACATATCGAGTCTGAATTCAGAAGTTATCATGCCCGTGAATTGGCTAGAGAGATGGGTTTCTCGGGGAGTAACATGCTGAATTTATCATCCTTAATGGTTAAGCTGTATAATTTATCGATGGATCTGGATGTGTTGGTCGCTGAAATTAA
>CAZHYI010000089.1:0-5301 GCA_964536595.1 uncultured Candidatus Bathyarchaeia archaeon | reverse complement strand
AATGATGTCTCCTCTTTTTACACCTCTCCACGCATTTTTCCCCAAGACCTCAAGATTTACAGGAATAGTCATTTAATACACCGAAACTACTCTTTAGAGCATTCAAACTTTTCCGACACAAAATTTAAATGTTTTTCAGTTAAAACCCGAGAAGCTAGAACCTAAATTTGGTTTCTATATGTAAGAGGTGAAAAATGCCTATTTACATAATTCTTGGCAAATTTACTCAGAAGGGGAGTCACAGAGATCAAGGCTTCTCCGCAACGTTTAGAGTCTGTAAGGAATGTAGTTAAGGCTTTAGGAGGGGAACTCAAGGAATTTTATTATACTCTTGGGCGATACGATTTTGTTGCTGTTACTGAAGCTCCAAGCAATGAAGCTGCCTTGAAGGGTTTAATGATTGTAGGAAGTGCGGGAGCGGTTAGATCAGAAACTTTAGTAGGCCATTCCAGCTGAAAAAGCGGAGGAAATTATTGAGGAGCTACCGTGAACTCCTATCGTAACACCTATTCTTTCCCCATTTTTGGAAAGAGAAATAGCAGATTTGCTTTTAGACTTTAGTTTTTAGACTGTAAAGTTGAAGTGATATGTAACCCATGAGCAGTTTGAACCAGAATGAAAGAAACCGTATAAGAAGAGCTATAGCTACACTGATCGCTGAAGGGAAACCTAACAGTATTAAAATTGTGGATAGAGTGATCTCTGTTAATCCAACGAAGCCCAGAACACTAACAGGTATCAATTGAATAGTGTGAATTAGGGAGTATAATATTAAGATTAGGCTCAGCGGCGCTTCAAACCCTACAGAATATAATATAAGGAGAAGCGTAAATAAATCGAGGAGCCAAGCTATTACGCCATAAAATATAGGTTTAATGAGACCCTTTGGAGATCCACCTAAAGTTCGGAGAGCCCCATGGAAAGACCTGATGTTTCTTAAAACAGTATCCTCATACTTCTCCAGATTCACACGATCCTTAGTGATCCTTGATAGAAACTTCAAAAGGTAAATCATAACTCTCCTTATCAACTCTTCTTTGAGGACGAGGATCCAAAACGCCAATATGAACAAAACTGTGCCAATAAGAACAATCGCTATCACATCCATCGCTAGGGGGTTGAGGGTATGGCTTAAGAGGAAAATTATGGAGCCTACAAACAAACCAATTATATTTAAAACTGTGCTTAGGATCCTGTGACTGATTACGGAAGCTGTGATTTTGCCAGTATCCGCCTTTAAATGATTTGATGTGAAGTAGATCCTTGCGATCTCACCAGTGAAAGATTCACTTGGAAGTATAAGATCCACGAATGTTCCAATCCAAATGAAAGACCATGCTTTCTGAACCTTAAGCTTTATTAAGAGTCTATTTAGGAGAGATGTCCAAGTGAGGGAATAAAAGAAGGTGCTGATTAGAACTAGTGGGAAGGCTGACAAATAATACTTAAGATCTACATCTCTAAAGATAAGGATAAGCTGATTAACGTCGATATAGTAAAAGAGGTAGAATAGAAAGGAGGCTAAACCAATAACAGATAAAATAATTGATTTTTTACCTATCCTCAACCTTTTTGTGTAATCCGTCACCGCCGAATCCATATTCAAGGAGTCTCACTAAACCATTTATAATTTAAAAAAGAGGCTTCAGTTAAGGATTAGACTTATAAAAATTAAGGGACCTCTATGAATTTTTTGAGATAACTTTCCAGTTCATTAACTAGCGCGTCCAGAATCTTCTTACCCTTCTCTGGATTGCCGAGGCTAGAGTTGATCTCAACCCCTTCAGGACACACCTCCTCCTGATTCAGTATCATAAACTTCAGGTGAGGCGGCCTCTCTCCACCCTTAGGTATCAGATCTTCCCTAATCAATTCCGGATGTATAATGTAGGCTGTGGAAGTCTCAAATTCGCCGGCGTGGCCTGGGTAGATTCCTTCCTCAATGATCTCCTCCATAAAGGCGGGATCGAGAAGTTCCCAGTAGGAGAAGGCTGCAACCTTCATTTTAAGTTCATCCCTAACTCTGAAACCTACTAGGCGGACAGCTAGCGTATTACCGCCGTGACCGTTGAGGATCAATACTTTATCTATGCCGTGATGTCTTAGACTCTTACATATATCAAAGATCACATTCATGAAGGTTTCAGGCTGAAGGGTTAAGGAGCAGGGCCAACTCATATGGTGAGGAGAAATGCCTACAGAGACGGCTGGCGTAATGACGACTTGAGGGTATAGCCTCTCCGCAGCTCTCTTAGCAATGTAAAGCACAGAAGCCATATCATGCTTCATCGGTAGATGTGGACCATGCTGCTCCGTGCTGCCTGTTGGGACAATAGCAACTTTTACCTTATCCATTATCTCTCTAAATTCGTATCTGGTCATATCCTCTATGAAGACTTTCTTCATCAAAATACACCTATTGATGGATGGGAACTATTTAGAATAAAAGTTTTTGTCAAATTTCCAAGCCTACAGTAATTTTTCGAGTGAATATTTTCATCATGAAGCTATATTGAATCTTTATATCTCTTTAAGATGCTATTAGTAAGTATGAAGATTGAAGAGCTTTTTAGGAATGTGTCTTCTCAAGTCAGTGACGAGGAGGCTATAGAGCTCCTTAGGGACACGATTAGGATACCTTCCCATGTGGATCATCCTGGAAGAGAGGGCAAAATAGTTGAGTTTCTTAAGCAGAAGCTGGAGAGTGAAGGCATAGAGGTTGATCTTCAGGAGGTTACTGAGGGAAGGCATAATGTGATTGGTACTGTTCATGGTTCAGGGTCGGGTAAAAGCTTGATGTTGGTTGGTCATGTAGATACGAAACCTCCATATAATATGACTATTGAGCCTTACGATCCAGTAATTAAAGACGGGAAAGTCTATGGGCGTGGATCCTGCGATATGAAGGCTGGCTTAATAGCTGAGATGCTTAGCTTGGTGGCTGTTAAGAGGGCTGGTTTAGAGCTTAAGGGTGACCTTATCTTTGCTGGGACAGTGGGTGAAGAGATATCGGCGCATGATGGGGGAATCTATTTGGCTCAGCATGGACCAAGAGCAGATATGGCTATAGTTGCGGAGCCTACAAGCCTAAAGATCTGTCGAGGCCATAAAGGAATCACGAATGTTGAGATAAAGACTATTGGTAAAGCGATACACTCCAGCGTGCCAGATAAAGGGATAAACGCAATAGTGAAGATGGCTAAACTGATACTGAAGATTGAGGAGGAGATACCTAAGCTATATTCTACGAAGAGGGATGAGCTTCTAGGTCTACCTACAGCCGCGATAGACGTTATTTCCGGCGGGAGAGAACCCGCCTTCATACCCGACCTCTGTAAAATAATTATTAATGTGAGGACTGTGCCCGGACAGAGTGGAGAGAATATTAGAAGAGAGTTCGAGGAGATAATTGAGAAGGTTAAGCAGGAAGACCCGGAGTTTAAGGCTGAACTGACACTTTCAGATTTTGATCATATGCCTCCCTACAGCATCCCTAAGAACCATGAAATTATAAGGGTGTTGAAGGAAGCCACTAAGAGTGTTACGGGTTACGAAACCGAAGTGTTCGGTGCACCATACTTCACTGATGGGGCGTACTTAGCTGTACATGCTAATATTCCTACAGTTATTTATGGTCCTGGAGATATAGCTCAAGCGCATTCAGCAGTGGAGTATGTAAGCATTAAGGAGTTTCTTGATGCACTTAGAATATTCACTCTAACCGCCCTAAAGATTTGTTACTGATACCTTCTCATTTATTAAGGAAGTACTCCAAAAAGAGTTATTTAAGTTTAAGAGATCAAGCTGTTAGAAGGAGAGAGTCTTGAGTAGAGAAGATCTTATTAGGAAGGTTTCTGAGGCAGTTGAGAAAAGAAGAAATGAAATAATAGATTTTGTTAGGGAGCTTGTGAAAACACCCAGTTTAAGTGGTCAAGAGAAGGATGTCGCTGAATTAATGAGGAGCAAAATGGTTAGTGAAGGGTTTAAGAGAGCTGTTATTGATGAGCTTGGAAATGTGTATGGAGTGCTCGGGGAGGATAGAGGAGGAAAGACTCTAATTTACAATGGACATATGGACACTGTTCCGCCAGGAGGAATGGATGATCCATACTCAGCAAAAATACTAGACGGCAAGGAATTCAGTGTTGAAGGGCCAGTCATTTACGGAAGAGGAAGCAGCGATATGAAGGGATCATTGGGCGCCATGCTTATGGCTGGTGCAATAATAAGTGAACTGGATATAAACCTCACTGGAGAGTTGATAGTTTCGGGAACCGTTCTTGAGGAGGTTCCTGGAACTATAGGCCCACACGCCCTATTTGATAAGGATGGACTTAGAGCTGACGCTGCAGTCGTTGGAGAATGCACCGATCTCAATGTAGCTTATGGTCATAGAGGCGCAATCAGAACTAGATTATCAACTTATGGGAAGAGTTGCCACATAAGCGTTCAGGAGCGAGGCGTAAATGCTCTTTACAAGATGGTTAAGGTGATTGAGGAGATAGAAAAACTAAACTCCACTTTGCCTTCCCACCCGATTCTGGGTAAATCTACTTGGGGCGTAGCTAAGATCAATGTGAGGCCAAACATAGTTAATGTTGTCCCCGACCTATGCACAGTCGATATTGACACTAGAAATACTCCAAACTTCCCAGTCGAGGATATTCTGAAGAGGCAGAGAGAAATTATAGATAAGTTAGCGAGTGAAGATCCGGAGTTTAAGGCTGATGTACATTTAATTGAGCATGAGCTTGTCTGCTGGACTGGTCATAAAGAGGTTGTTAAGGCGATATGTAACCCCTTCTACACCGATCCAAACAGCTGGATCGTTAAAACAGCTAAAAACTCTATAAGAGAGATAACTGGTGAGGAACCTAAAGCTATCGTCTGGAACTTCGGAACTGAGAGTTGGTGCTTCAAGATGAGAGGCATCTCCACTATAGGGTTTGGAGTCGGTGAAGAACGCTTCACGCATAGTAACAATGAGGTGTTAAGTATAGAGGATCTTATTAAAGCAACTGAAATTTATACTTGGTTAGCCATAAACATTTGTGGGGTTGAGACTTAAAATGTCTGAGCTTGTAGTACCCTACATTTTTAACATCCTAAAATTCCATTCCCCAAAAAAAATAATCTTTGGTCCAGACGCATCCTCCAGAGTCAGTGAAGAACTGAGTCTCAAAAAAGATGAAAAAGTACTGATAGTCACTGATGAAGGCATCAAAAAAGCAGGTATAGTGGATAAGATAACTTCTCATTTAGAAGAGAAGGGGTTAAAGTTCGAGATTTACGATAAGGTGG
>CAZHYI010000088.1:0-5307 GCA_964536595.1 uncultured Candidatus Bathyarchaeia archaeon | reverse complement strand
TCCCGCCTCAACCAATTGAGCAAGCAAAGCGCTCAACTGAACCTCATCATCACCGCCCTGAATTAAACGAAACTCTATCTCCCCTATGGCTGTAGCTAACCTAACCTTCCATTTTTCAGGTATGTTAAGATAGAAGATTTCGGAATGAATCTGCTTAATCAAATCGCTTCCTGAAACTCCATACTTAGATATTAAGGATCTAAGCATCTCTCTAGCCCTTATGAAGTCTCCACTCATCGCAGTTTTAATTAATTCCCTAACATCTACAGGATTAGCTTTCCCAACAATGGAATAGACGACCTCACTGGCTATAGGTTTCCCTACAGAAGCTGCAGCCTGCAATATATTTATTGCCTTCCTCAAGTCTCCCTCTGAAATTTCTAGTATCGCTTCTGCACCATCCTCGAGAAGATTCGCTTTCTCCATTTCAGCGATGTACTTCAGCCTTTCAATTAAATCCTTTCTGTCGAGGAAGGTGAATCTGAAAGGTGCGCATCTTGACTGTATCGGCTCGATTATCTTGCCTGGAAAATTAGCTATCAAAATGAATCTGCATGTTCTCGTGTAACGCTCCATAATTCTTCTCAAGGCTTGTTGTGCATCGGCGGTCATGTTATCCGCCTCGTCTAAAATTAAAATCTTGAATGGTACTTCACCTATAGCTCTGGTTCTAGCGAAGGTCTTTACAGCCTCACGGATAACATCTATGCCTCTCTCATCACTTGCGTTCAACTCCATGATGTATTCTCTATACTCTTCACCGTAAAGATCGTGAGCCAAACATAAAGCGGCTGTAGTCTTTCCGGTTCCCGGAGGACCAGCAAATAGACAGTGAGGTACGTTTTTAGCCTTAACGAAACCCATCAGCCTATTCACTATCTCGCTTTGATTGATAATATCCTTTAGAGTTTTAGGTCTATACTTCTCTACCCACATCTCTACGCTCAATGATCTCCCCGCCATGATTCTTTAAGGCGGTCTAGAATTATAGTTTTTCTCAAGTTAGAAAATAGTTGCTATTTAAATCTAGAGGTTTACAGAACAAAAAAGAGAGTTTAAGTTTAAACTTTTATTGTGTCTAGCCTAATCGCCTTCCCTATCTCCACTCTGACTTATACTCCAACCTGCACTCGCAGGTTCAGAGGGTAATGAAGGAAACTTCTCCTTCATTCTCTGCTCAGCTATAGCCGCCGCCTCTTCAAGTATCTTTCTAGCCTCCGTATTTGACACTTCAAAGTTGAAGTTGAATCCGGATCTTTGACTAGCCTCTGCAATGAGTTCATTCAGCATTACGCCAACCTCATCCAGTTCTCTCTCTGCACTTGGCATAACCTTGGTGAGTTCAGATCTAACTTTTGAAAGAACCTCAACCGCTGGGGATAGTGTCGAGACCATATCCCCTAACTCAGAAACTGTTCGCAGCCTTAACAGTACCTGCTCTAGGGCTATGCTCGAATGAATCATGAATTTATGGTTCTTCCTTATCTCCGCTATTTCATTCGCGAACATCTTCGCCCTTTCATCATCATGCCTTTCATAAGCATCAATGAGTTTAGTGAAAAGCGCCTTCTCTCTCTGAGTCAACTCTTCAGATACATTATTGAGCCTCTGAACCTGACTATTCACCTTCTGGATAGCCTTTAATATGCGCGGTCTCAGGGGCTTCGGTGGATAAATAGTGTCCTTTAAGCCACCTTCACCAGTTTCTTCCCACTTCTTAATAAACTTCTTAGACAACTCTAAACCTCTCAATCTTTACCATTGACTGGGATGAATAATTCGTTTTATAATATGCTCGAATTGTCCAGTATGTTTAGTTCTGATGGAAACTGCATTGAATAATTTAAATGATCGAATAAAAATTTACAGTTAATTATGAGTATATTAAACATTTAACTTTAAATGATTATTCCTTAAAATCTAACATTTATATCATTAAACCTCCATTTCTACAAGTATGAATTCGAAGTACGGCGATCTGGGCGTTGATGTGCATAAGAGAGGTATTGAGAGCTTTCAGGAATCAATAACTAATCTTTTTCCTAATGCCTTCTGCGTCGTAAATAGAGACCCTAAATTTCCAGATTTAGGTTTAGTTCTTCATACGGATGGCGCCGGAAGCAAACCTATCCAAGCTTATCTTCACTGGAGAGAGCATGAAGCGGAAGTCGTTTTTGAGGGTTTAGCTCAAGATGTTTTAGCTATGAATCTGGATGATGTAATCTGTATCGGGGCTACTCCCTCATGCTTCGTCGATTACATCGCTTTAAACTCTTTTAAGGTTAATCGAGAAGTGGTTCTGAAATCTCTTAGTCAAGGCTTCAAGAGAACGATTGAAAAATTAAAGAGTTTGGGAGTTGATATCATGTTTTCGGGTGGAGAAACGGCTGATTTACCCGATCAAATTAGAACATTAGATGTTTCCGGCACGATCTTTGGGTACGTGAAACTTTTAGATGTTATAACAGGTGCTAACATAAAACCTAAGGATAGAATCGTGGGTTTAAGGAGTGGCGGTAAATGTCGCTACGAAGAGGGTGTTAATAGTGGTATAATGTGTAACGGGATTACACTGGCCAGACATTGCCTCCTGAAGAAGGAATACTCTCTATCTTACCCTGAAATAGTGGAACCCGATCTAAAGGGGTACTATGGCAGATTCGGAATTGATGATTATGTAGAAGATTTAGATATGAGTATTGGTGAAGCTATTCTTTCACCCACCAGAATTTACGCTCCTATAATACGCACCCTAATGGAGGAATATGGGGTAAGCATTAAGGGAATGGTTCATAATACTGGTGGGGGCCAAACTAAATGTCTTAGAATCGGTAAAAATATCCACTTCATTAAAGATTCTTTGCCAGAGCCAGACCCTATCTTTAAACTAATCAAAGAGGAGTCTAAGGAGAATTGGAGAAATATGTATCAGGTTTTCAATATGGGAGTTGGGTTCGAGTTGATAGTGGACGCTGAAGTCGCAGATGACATTATAGATCACATAGAAAAAAAGTATGATGTGGAAGCAATGGTTATAGGCTACTGTGAAGATAGCTATGAGGGAAATAGGTTGACCATTAAGAGCCCTTATGGAAAATTCATGTATATTCAATAATGATTTATTTGAGCAACTAATATTTCAGTTACTTAGTGAGGCGTTGGTAAAAATATGAAGTTTAAGTTCAGGGTTGAGGTTTCACTGAAGGAAGGGCTTTCAGATCCCGAAGGTGAAACTACGAAGAACGCTCTCATAAATTTGGGATATAAAGTTGAGAATGTACGGGTCGGTAAGATTTATGAAATCACTCTGGAAGCGCCTTCTCTAAGTGAAGCGAGAAGAATAATTGATGAGATGTCGAACAGGTTATTGGCTAACCCGACTAAGGATAATTATCGTTTTGAGATGTGCAGTAGCGATGAGAAGTAACCTTTCTCTCTACATTAAAGTTGACGTTCCATTCGAGCTTTATGAGATTAACATCTTAGAGGCTGGGGATAAGGAACTGCTACAAATAAGTAGGGAGCTGGGTTTAGAGCTCAACCTAACTGAGATGAGGAAGATTAAAGCGTACTTCAGAGAGCTTGGGAGAAACCCTACTGATGTGGAGCTTCAGACTATAGGTCAGACATGGTCTGAGCACTGCTACCATAAGACCTTCAAAGGGCTCATAATCAGTGACGAGGCGAGGATCGATAGTATACTGAAGACTTATATTGCAAGAGTAACTGAGGAGCTTAATCCGGCATGGTGCATATCTGTCTTTAAGGATAACGCTGGAATAGTGGAGTTTGAGGGTGAGTATGCAGTAGCTATTAAGGTGGAGACTCATAATCACCCTTCAGCGGTGGAGCCCTTTGGTGGAGCAGCTACTGGTGTGGGGGGCGTCATAAGGGACATTCTAGGTGTTTGGGGTGACCCCATAGCAAATACTGACGTCCTCTGTTTCGGTCCTCTCGACATGCCTTACGAAAATCTTCCTCCTGGAGTTAAGCATCCAAGATACATATTTAATGGTGTGATCGCGGGAATAGGGAACTATGGAAATAATATGGGTATCCCAACGATTAATGGAGCGATATATTTTGATGAGGGCTATATAGGCAATGTAGTTGTTTATTGTGGCTGTGTAGGCATCCTCAGAAAGGAAGATTACATAAAGGCGACTAAGGAGGGCGATATAGTTCTACTTGTGGGTGGAGAAACTGGGAGAGACGGCATTCACGGCGTAACATTCGCTTCGGCAGAGTTGACTGAAAGATCTGAAGAAAGTGGTCGGGCAGCTGTCCAGATACCTAACCCTTTCGAGGAAGAGAAGCTTAAAAGAGCTATACTCCGAGTTCGGGATGAAAAGTTAGGTTCTGGAATCACCGATTTGGGTGGTGGAGGATTATCTTCAGCTGTAGGTGAAACAGCTCACCGATTTAATTGTGGAGTCGAGGTTGAGTTGGATAAGGTTCCCCTGAGAGACCCAACCCTGACTCCTTGGGAGATTTGGATCTCAGAATCGCAGGAAAGAATGCTCCTTACAGTGCCGAAAGAAAATCTAGAGAGGGTCCTCGAAATATTTGATGAGGAGGATGTTAAAGCAACACCTCTAGGAGTATTCACTAATGATAGGAGATTAAGGCTCTACTATAAAGGCTTCAAAGTGGCTGAAATGGATCTCGACTTCCTTTTCTCCCCACCAAAGATTGAAAGATACGCAAAATGGAAAAGGGTTGTCTTTCCTGAACCAAATTTAGATGAGCCAGAGAACCTTACAGGTGAGGTGCTTAACATTCTCCGCTCACCAAATATCTGTAGCAGAGAAGAAGTGATAAGGACTTATGATCACGAGGTTAGAGGGGCCACTGCCCTGAAACCACTAACCGATCCTTGGGGAGGCCCAAACGACGCTGCTATACTGAAGCCTTTAAAGGGCTCATGGAAGGGGATAGTTGTTTCATGCGGTATGTACCCTAATTATGGTAAGATAGATCCCTACTGGATGGCGGCCGCCTCAATAGATGAGGCAATACGAAACAATGTATGTGTTGGTGGACGGAGAATATCTCTTTTAGATAATTTTACTTGGGGTAATCCTGAAAGAAGCGATAGACTCGGGGGACTATTAAGGGCTGCTAAAGGCTGTTACGACATAGCTAAAGCGTATGGAACCCCCTTCATCTCTGGAAAGGACAGCCTTTACAATGAGTCTCCCTTAGGACCCGTAACTTCAACCTTATTGATTACGGCCTTAGGGGTCATACCTGACATAAGGAAAGCTGTGTCTTCAAATCTCAAGGAAGCTGGCAATCCAATCTATG
>CAZHYI010000087.1:0-5321 GCA_964536595.1 uncultured Candidatus Bathyarchaeia archaeon | reverse complement strand
AACTTCACAGCGTCAATAAACTCTCTAGACTTCAACTCCATCGGTCCAACCTCATCAATTACTACCACATCAGCCTTCTCTACAGCTTCTCTGATCGATCTCGCTCCTATACTTCTTAAAGAATCTAAATTCACCCCATATTTACCTATCCTCGCCTCCCCCCTTATTCTCACATGCGCCATGATACTCCTCTCCCCACTGTTCAGGTCGACTATTTCAAACCCAACTCTTCTCCCACCCTCCCTAATGTCCCTTGTCAGCATCCCGCCCACACTGTAACCCATATCTTTAAGTCTTTCACAGACCTTCTCCACCAAGAAGGATTTACCCGAACCTGGCCTACCCGTAACTAGGATTATTCTCTTCCTTTCATGCAACTTAAGCGCACCCTTCATGCTCCAATATATTTTTTAATCGCTTAAAACTATCGTCAGATTGAAATGACTATCGATTTTCCTATAACACTGGTTAGGGAGGGTAAAGCCTCCTTCTATATTCCAGACCCTAACGCATTCAAAGGAGACTCTTCAGTATACGTTCCTTCTGCGGCTCCGGTTTTCTATAATCCTAGAATGGCTGAGAATAGGGATGTGGCTGTTCTCTTCTTAAAGATATATAGTGAAATGGTTGGTAGAGAGGTTAGAGTATGTGAACCTATGACTGGATGCGGCGTTAGGGGATTAAGATTTGCCTTGGAGGTTGAAGGTTTAGGTGAAATAATAATTAATGATTTGAATGAGAGGGCTTTTGAGCTTGCCGAGAAGAATGTAGCGTTCAATTCTCTCGAAGACTCTATAACTGTGAGGAATATGGAGGCTTCAGCTTTACTGTTTCAGTATGCTGCTCCGAGAAGAAGGTTTGATTATGTGGATATAGATCCTTTCGGTTCTCCAGCGCCATTCTTAGAGAGCGCTATAAGAGCATTAAGGAATGATAGTGCGTTAGCTGTAACAGCAACGGACACTGCCCCACTTAGCGGTTTATATGGAAATGTTTGTCTCAGAAAGTATTTTGGTAAGTCATTGAGAGTTGCCTATTGGAAAGAGATAGCTATTCGACTACTTATAGGCTCAGTGGTCTGGACAGCTTCACGTTTCGACATAGGTGTTACACCATTAATAAGCTATGCTGCAGACCACTATTTGAGAGTGTATTTAACTACGAAGTATGGAGCCAAAGCCGCCGATCACTCTATTGGTAAAATGGGCTTCATACTTCACTGCTTCCAGTGTCTCCATAGAGAATGTAAAATAGGTCTTCAACCATTCAACTCTGAAAAATGCCCAGTGTGCGGCTCAAAAATGAGTTATGCGGGGCCTCTATGGCTTGGACACCTAATAGACAGCGACTTCTGTGGTCGAATGTTAAAGAATATAGAAAGTATGAATCTTTCATGTAGAAGAAGTGTTACGAAACTTCTAGATCTCCTTAGAGTGGAGGCTTCAGCCCCACCGACCTATTACGTAACTGATAAGTTTGGAATTAAGCTTAAATGCCCCCTTCCGCCATTGAAGAAGGTGCTGGATGAGTTAAAGAGTATGGGTTTCTCTTCATTCAGAACTCACTTTCATGATAGAGGTTTTAAGACGAATGCCCCCATCAAAATAATTCAAGAGATTTTTAGGAAAGAGAAATCTTAAATGTTAAAAGATGTTTATGGTTCTCTCTATGACACGTTCACCTCTATAATCTGGCAGAATCATAGGTGCCTTCCTAACCTCATCGATTCCAACCTCTTTCAGAGCTCTTCTGAACCGCTCAATATGTTTCAGCGTAACTTCACCAAACCCTCTAGATTTTATGAATTCTGCGGCGGATATTCCCGCTCTCTTACCGAAAACATTTATTTCCAGCAGAGAGTTTCCCATCAATCTATTCTTACCGTGAACGCCTCCAGTTACTTCACCAGCAGCGAATAACCCCTTAATCGGTGTTCCGTCTTTTCTTAAAACTTGGCATTTAGTGTTTATTCGTACTCCTCCATTCTGGTAGTGAAGTGTTGGAAAGACGAGGATAGGTACGACTCTCACATCAATATCAAACCGCTTAAACATCCTAAACACAGCTGATAAATTCTTCTCTATGGTTCCCTCCCCATGTATAATCTCAATCATTGGGGTATCCAACCAGACACCCCGCATTCCAGTAGGCGTAACAACCCCCTTATTTCTTCCATAACATTCTCGAATGATAGCTGCTGAAACTACATCTCTAGGGTCAAGCTCATAAACGAACCTTTCCCCATCAACATTCACCAGTTGCGCACCTAAACCCCTCACCTTCTCAGTAACCAACGCACCGACAATCTGTTCCGGATAAGCTACGCCAGTTGGATGGTACTGCGTCGCGTCCATATCCCTTATGGAAGCCCCAACCCTATAGGCTAAAACAACCCCATCCATAGTGGCTCCATAATGATTTGTTGTTGGAAAATTCTGTATGTGGAGTCGACCGAACCCCCCAGTCGCTAAGATCACCGCCTTAGCTCTCACAACAAGATATTCTTTTGTCTCCATATTCCACAGTATCGCTCCAGTCACATTTCCATCCTTATCCGTCAGGAGCTCCACAGCAGGAGAAAACTCTAGAACCTCAATATTCCTATTTAACGCCTCATCCCTAAGAACCCTCATTATCTCAAGCCCTGTATAATCTTTAGCTGAGTGAAGCCTATCTCTCGATGTTCCTCCACCGGAAAGCTCAATCATATCCCCCTTCTCATCCTTATCATAGACCACTCCAAGCTCTTCATGCCACCTTATAATTGATGGAGCCTCACTAACTAAGATCTTCACTAATTCTCTATCATTTGTGAAATGTCCGCCACCCAACACATCTATGAAGTGTATTGCTGGACTATCGTAGGGTTTATCTGCAGCCTGTATTCCTCCCTGAGCTTTGATAGTGTTTGAGTCTCCAAACCTAAGCTTCGTAGCGATCAATATCTCTTCAGTCGGGACGCCGCTTTCATTAGCCCAAAGCGCAGCCGCAGTTCCCGCTCCTCCCCCACCAATAATCAGTATTCCGACTTCTCTATCAACCTTTGATAGGTCGATAAGTTCACTATCTATAACTGGATAGGACTCCAAAAGATCCGCAACCTCATTAGGAACTAGATCTCCCTTATTAGGTCCGACCCTAATTTTCCGCTTCCCTTCGGTTCTATAGTCTGGATGCCACCGCTGTAGCAGTATTTCCCTCTCGTTTGGCGGTGTACTCTCAATCTTCTGGTCGATCCTTGATGCCCTTCCTTCCTCCACTTTCCTAATAGACTCCTCGAACTCCTCCGGATAAACAGTGAAGCTCATCTATACCCATCTCTTCAAGCAATTAAGTTTAATAATCTTTTATTAAAGATAAATTTCACCCTCAAATGGAAAAGTTTTAAGATATTCAAACTATTTTAAGAGAATAACGTATTCGCCACGAAATAAGTGTTATAGAGGACGAACCGCTTGGAGGTTAAAATCTCCCCTGAAAACCTATCATTCACAGATAAGGTTAAACTTCTAACTGGAGAGGATATCGATCTATGTTACCAATGTGGAGTGTGCTCCTCAAGCTGTCCAATGTCCAGTGAGATGGATGTGCTCCCGTCAACAATAATGCGTTTCATCCAACTCGGCATAGAGGACGTTCTTAAATCTGAAGCTATCTGGATGTGTAATTCATGCTTTACATGTCAAGCTAGATGTCCAAGAGGGATTGATTTAGCTAAAATTATGGAGGCTCTTCGACAACTAAACTTGCGGAAAGGGTTGGATTATGTGAAGTTTTCAAACATATCTAAGAATGAGTTGAGAAGGCTGCCACAGATCGCTCTTGTGAGCAACTTCAGGAAATTCACATCTTGAGGGAGGAGTAGAGTTGAAGATCTCTTATTTTCCAGGATGTGCGTTGAAGTCAAACGCTAAGAATCTGGAGGCGACTGCTATAATGGTGGCTGAGAAATTAGGTGTTGAGATGATTGAGCTTCCGAGGTGGAACTGCTGCGGTGCGGTACACTCCCTTGTCAGTGACGACTTAATGCGTAGGGCAGCCCCAATTAGAGATTTACTACGTGTGAAGCAGACTGCTAAGAAGTATGAATTAAGCGAATTCTCAGTAGTTACTTTATGCTCAATGTGTTTCAACTCCCTAAAGCAAGCTGCCATATTTGCTGAGCATAATCCCGATAAGTTGGAGATCATTAATGCAATGATGGAGGAGGAAGAAGACCATTATGATGGAGGTGTTAAGGTTAAACACTTCCTAGAGCTCCTTAGGGAGATAGGTCCCGCTAGAATCTCGAGTAGTGTGGTTAAGCCTCTAAAGAGTTTGAGGGTTGCGCCTTATTATGGTTGTTTATTGCTTAAGCCTAGGGGGATAGGTATAGATGATCCTGAAAGTCCCACTATTATGAAGGATATTTTACAAGCTTTGGGAGTTGAGGTGGTGGATTTCCCCTATAAAAATAAGTGTTGTGGTAGTTACCAAACGGTCGATAAGAAGAACCTCGTAGTTAAGCTTACCTATGAAATATTGAGTTATGCCTCAAAGTCTGGCGCAGATGTAATAGCCCTTTCATGTCCACTCTGCTTTTTTAATCTAGATGAGCGTCAGAGAGAAATTAAGAAGAGCTATTCGGGCTGGAGGGAGATACCTATCCTCTACTTCACACAGCTTATGGCTTTAGCCTTCGGGTTTAAAGCTGATCTATGCGGATTCAATCTTCATTATGTTGATCCAACACCCATATTAGTAGAGAAGGGCTTGATAGGTGGAGTTTGAATATGAGTGACATGGTAACCATATACGTGATGGGGCAACCCCATAGGGTTCCAAAATCACTGACTATAATGCAAGCTATGGAATACATCGGTTACAGATTCATTAGGGGAGCAGGATGCAGAGGTGGATTCTGTGGGGCATGCGCTACAGTGTATAGAACTAAGGGTGACTATAAACTTAAGGTTGCACTTGCATGCCAGAAGGTTGTTGAGGACGGGATGTATGTGGCGATAATTCCCTTTGTTCCAGCTAAGAGGGTTAGTTATGACTTAGATGCTGTGAGGCCTAGAAGCAGCATACTCTTAGAGTTTTATCCTGAAGTAGCTAAATGCCTAAGTTGTGGAACATGCAGTAAATCATGCCCTCAAGACATTGAGGTTATGGATTATGTTCAGGCAGCTGTGAGAGGGGAGATAGATAAAGTGGCTGAACTATCATTTGACTGTATTCAGTGTGGTCTCTGCGCGGTTAGGTGCCCCATGGGGATTGTGCCCTATCATATGGCTCAGATGGCTAGAAGAATCTATGGAAAATACATGCTACCCAGAGCT
>CAZHYI010000086.1:0-5359 GCA_964536595.1 uncultured Candidatus Bathyarchaeia archaeon | reverse complement strand
GAATGTTGAGCAGGAACAGATAACGGGTGATTATCAGCCTTTGGTTGAGACTAAGTGGATGGCTGGAGAAAAATTTGATGTTGTGTATGGGAATGACTATAATGCTTTCCGTTGGCGAGCACTTGGCTATACAAGATCTCCTGAGGGTGGAGAAATTAATGGAGAGTACTATGAGCCACTGCCCTTCATTGAGTGGATTAAGAATGACATGTTCCCGAGCGTGAGGAAAGCTTATAGCTGGCTGGATGGTAAACTGGCGGGATTAACCTACTTCGTATCAGCCGTGCCAGCTATGGTTGCGAACGATGTCATTTTAGAGGCTGCAGGAATGGCTGGAGAATACCCAGAGACTTGGAGTGAGCTATATGATATGTGCCGAGAGCTGAAGAAGAGAAGTCCACCTGGAATGATTAAGCCATACGTGCCAAGATTCTTCAATGCCTATTGGGGTAGTCCATGGGATTTATGTGCTGAAGTAAGCAACAGAGCCCATGATCAGGACTTAACGAAGACGATGTGGGATAAGGACTTTGGCTGCCTCTTTGATGCAGCGCCCGGAGACTACGTTTATGAGACCATAAAGGACTGGAGATCTCTGGTTGAGGAGGATCTAATAGAGAAGGCTGTGCTTACGGCTGCAACGAACGCTCCGGGAGAAGAAGCTTTCTATACAGGTAAATACGCATTTATAGGAACCCACGGGCTGTACGGTTACTGGTCGATTATGGACCCAGCGAAATGTGCTGTGGCAGGCCAATGCACGCTTATTCCACCATCCTCAAAGCAGAATTGGGGAGTAATCGATACAGGCCTATATTGCATGCCGACTAAGGTAACCGATGAGGAGAGGGCTAAAAGATTTGTGCAGTGGCTTGGCTGGAAGACCAATGAAGGAAAGATATATACAGCGACGAAATGGGCTAAGGAAGAGTTCCTGCATTCAGCGTATCCAGCGGTTTATGAACAGGAGGAAGTTAAGGAGGCTTGGAGGACAAGGCTTGGTGACAAGCTAGACCATACAATCAAGGCATCATCGGGCTATCTTGCAGGTATGGGTATTCCATGGATCAGGAGATCTCCACTTTATGGTGAATGGATGGATCCTGCAGCAGACTACATGGCAAGAGCCCTCACAGGCGAGATCAGTGTAGAAGATTGTGTACGTTCAATGCGTGAATTATCTGACGAGTTATGGCAGAAATATCACGGTAAGTGATAAGTATAGATGGTTAAATGGACTGATACTAAAGTAGCTATTCTACTGTTAACCCCCCTAATTTTTTTGCAGTTAGCATTAAGTATTTACCCTATGGCATACTCGATATGGATGAGCCTAACCGACATTAATCTCTACAAGGGAACAGCGGACTTTGTTGGAGGAGCAAACTACATAAAGGCTCTCTCAGATCCCTTCCTTGGAAACTCAGTTATTGTAACAATAAGATTTGTGATTGAAGTAACCATACTGGTCATTGTGTTAGGTATAGGCATAGCCCTATTCCTAAATGAGTCGTTCAAGGGGAGAAGTATACTCCGAGTTTTAGTTTTAGCTCCATGGGCAATATCTGAATTCGCGACGGCATCGATGGGTAGATATCTATTTAGCGGAACTTATGGATTTCTTAACTCCTTACTTTTAAGGTTGGGCTTAATCAACCAAGTTGTTGATTTCCTAAATACACCGTATACTGTTGAGCTTATGGCGGTGCTGTATGCTTGGCACTTCGCTCCATTGGTTATATTCTTTAGCCTTGCAGCTTTACAAACTATTCCTGAAGACTTATATAAACAGGCAAAAATAGATGGCGCTGGATCCCTGACTAGGTTCCGCTACATAACACTTCCGTTCATAAGATATGCAGCAATAATGGGAGCTATTCTAGCGTTAATAGAGTCAGCTAGAACCATAGATGTAGTATTCGTACTGACAGGTGGAGGCCCAGGCTCTGCATCTACAACGATGACTTACCTAATTTACAAAGTGTTCTTCGTAAGTATGCGTCTATCTTATGGCTCTGCCTTATCATGGATCTTAATGGCTGGATTGTTAGTGGCTGTGACTGGATACTTCTGGCTCCTATCTAAAAGGAGAAGATAAAAGGGGAGGAGTAGTTCCTCTTTTTTATTTTCAGTCTTTATTCAATCACAACGCTGACTGGATCTACAATTCTGATGCTTGTAATGTACTTTTGAAGGATTAAAGCTATAATTAATGCTGGAAGTAGGTTCGTCATCACTGCGGAGGCGAACATTGAAGTATCAACAGTCATGTTGTTGAAGAATGTCATGAGGTACGGCGTGAAGGGTTGACAGCCTCCTCCACCAGACAGAAGTCTTCCGAATAAGAATTCGTTCCATGAGAATAAGAATGTAAGTATGGCGCATGTTGCAATGGCAGGTTTAGTTAATGGAAGCACAATCTTTGTGAATGCTGTTATTCTGCCGCATCCATCAATTCTAGCTGCTTTCTCTAGGTCCCTTGGGAGTGTAGCAAAGAATCCCATCAGGATCCAAGTCATTAATGGTATAGTCATTGTTAGATGTAGAAGGATGAGGCCTATGTAGGTATCCCTTAAACCTAAACTCACATACATCAAATAGTATGGTACCACTATACTGGCAGGTGGTATAGTTCTTGTTCCTAAAAGGAGAAAAATGAACCAGTTCTTCTTCTGTATTCTATATCTTCCAAGAACATATCCTGCAGGTACAGCCGCAGCCATAGTGATGATGGTGTTCGCGACTCCTATTATGGCTGCATTCTTAATACCTTGCATTAATTCTCTATATTGACCAGCAGGCCTTAGAGGCTGCCCGAGCGGATTGGTAACCCAATATCCGAAAATTCTGAGGTAGTTAGCTAAGGTTGGATTAGGTGGGAAAAGTGGGCTTGGGACTGTGAGTACATCACTTGCCCAACTGAAGGATATTACTGCAAGATAATAGATTGGAGCGAAGCTATAAAAAGCTAGGATTACAGCCAAAGTGTAAATCATAACTTTCTTCTGTGAGATCAGAAGTCTACCCCTCCCCAGAAATTAAATTATATGATATCGTTTATAAAACTTATTTCGTTTTTACATAGAAAGATCTTGAAGTTAAGTGAAGAGTACGATCTTGATTTTGGGAATGGAAACTGACATTATCCATAATTTTTAGTGAGTTACTGGAGACTAGAGGAAACGCCTTATAACTGAGGATAGAAAGCCTATTTCAGCGGTGTTCTCAACATATTCTGTTATGGATAGTGCTTCATGAAGTGTCTCACCAACTGAGACTACACCGTGATTCTTCATGAGTACTGAATGCACCTCTGGATCCTCAAAGCCCTTAACAACTAGATCTGCAAGTTCGTTGGAGCCTGGCGGGGCATAATCGACTAGAGGAACCTTCTTCAGAATAAGTTTAGCGGTCACAGTGACCATAGGTAACTCCCTACCCGCTACTGCGTAGGCGGTAGCATAGGGAGGGTGAGTGTGTAAAACGGCCTTAACATCCTTCCTCTTTTTGTATATTCCGATATGAAAATTCACCTCTTTTGAAGGGCTACCTCTCCCCTCAATGACCTTACCGTCAAGATCCAGAGTTAGTATATCACTGAATTTGAGGTCAGACATTCTCTTACCGGAAATCTTTATGTAAACTTCACCTTTTTTTGGATTTAACACACTAATATTTCCGCTGGAGCCGGGACACCAACCTCTAATTCCAACCAACTTTGAAATCTTTATGAGGGTTTCCTTTAAATCCCCCTCTACCATAAATTTTTAACCTCCACTCTCCTCTATTACTTTTCTCATAATTTAATAAAACTAATCATCAGACTTGAAACATACAAAATCTTATAGAATAGAACCTATATTCTCCCTATTGAACTTAAAATCGCTTGAGAGAACACCTGATAAAATGTTTTAGCAATCGGTTTCTAGAGTATCTTTGTGCTGTACTCTTTAATCGATATGGACCACTCCACATTCTCCCACTGAACTTTCATAACGTAATTGCCAGGTGGCAGGTTAGGGTAGAACTCGTTCTTCGGCCTCACCACTGTTAGGAAACCCATTCCAAGCACGTTATTCTCCTCAACGCCGGAAACCCTCTCGAGCGTTGTTGATTGGGATGGATTAAAAGATGCACGCAGGGTCAGTAATGGTTGATCTTCTCCCTCTCGGTAAATTAGGATTGTAAGTGAGGAGCGGGATGGGCTATAGAAGGGCGTACGTAACGAGATTAACCATTCTCCGGAAACTTGAAAATTGAAATCCTCCTCTCCATTATAATCAACGAGAAGATTGTATAAACCGCCCTCAGCATTTAGGACTTCAACTGGTATGGCTATTCTACAAAAATCGTAGAATAGGAAAGCTGATACAAAAATTAATGAAGCTAATAAAGTTTTACTGAATACCCCCATACCCTCCCCCCTCCCTGAAACTTTAAATAAATTTTGGGAGAGATCTAGCGGGTTTTCAGTAGCATGCTCTTAGGCAGCCTGGAAATTACCGAGTTAATTTCAGCAACTATATCGAATTTTCGCCCATCCTTCATATTTAGATCCTCCTTTTAACCTTATTTTCAATCTTAACGTCTAAAAATAATTATATAAATTCTTTCTAACCGCTAAGGCGAAGATTTTCCATAAAGGGTTAAAAGGCTAATTTTTATTTCCATAAATGGAAATTAAAAGGTCGATTGGGTTTTTGGCTATTGCTTCAGTATAATTTTTAAGTTAGTATTGTGAGCCTTCTAATATATGTCATAGTTATCTAGTGAAAGGGGAAAATTGATGGTTAAATATATCTTTATAACTGGTGGAGTATTGAGCTCTGTTGGGAAGGGTGTTGTAACGTCCTCCATAGGTAAGATGTTGCAGAAGAGAGGTTTCTCAGTAACAACCATCAAGATAGACCCCTACGTTAATGTGGATGCGGGTACAATGAACCCCTACATGCATGGTGAAGTCTTTGTAACTGAAGATGGTGGAGAGACAGATCTCGATCTGGGATGGTATGAGCGGTTCTTGAATCTGAATTTAGGTAAAGATAACAATATTACAACAGGGATTATTTATCAATCAGTCATTGAGAAGGAGAGGAGAGGGGAGTTTCTAGGTAGATGTGTTCAGATAGTTCCTCACGTCACCGACGAGATCAAATATAGGATCCGTAAGGTGGCTAAAAGTTCAGGTGTCGATGCGGTTCTAACTGAGTGTGGAGGCACAGTTGGAGACATTGAGGGACTCCCCTTCCTTGAAGCTATACGCCAAATGAGGATTGAAGAGGGATATGGAAATACGCTTTATGTTCATGTCGCCCTTGTCCCTATTCTAGACATAACTGGGGAGATGAAGACGAAGCCC
>CAZHYI010000085.1:0-5363 GCA_964536595.1 uncultured Candidatus Bathyarchaeia archaeon | reverse complement strand
CCTCTTCCTTTGTTGACGCCGCATCCTTTTCTTTTTCCATTTCTTCCTTATTTCAATCTACTCCTCAAATTTTACGTTCATTAATGAGATACCATTTTTACTTTTAAATTTTAACTTTTCGAATCGATGGGTATTTGCTGAAGAAAAAGCGATTTTAATGTTACCTTTTAGAAAACTATTTAAAAAGGACTAGAATCGATTTAAGCAGAATAGAGAGGGTTTAAAGCATGGCAATAAAGAACGGTGACTTCATCTTAATAGACTATACGGGAAAAGTTAAAGAGACTGGAGAAGTATTTGAAACCACAATTGAGGAGGTAGCAAAAGAAAGCGGAATCTATAGAGCAAATGAGCTTTACGAACCTAAACTGATAGTTGTCGGGGAGGGCTGGATACTTAAGAGTCTAGAAGAGAAGTTGGTAGAGCTAGATGTGGGTAAGAGTGAAACAATTGAGATTCCGCCTGAGAAAGCCTTTGGGTTAAGGGATCCAAGTAAGATTAGGATGGTTCCCCTAAGAAGGTTTAGATCAAGCAATATCACACCTGTGCCTGGAATGAGGATAGAGTTTGAAGGTAGATTAGCAACTATTCGATCTGTAGGGGCTGGAAGGGTTCAGTTGGACTTTAACCCCCCATTAGCCGGAAAAACGCTTATTTATGATGTAACTGTAAAGGAGAAGTTGACGGGTAAACGCGATAAGATCCTAGCGCTCATACATAGAAGAATACCGCTAGTTGAAATTGAAAAGTTCAAATTGAAGGTTACGAAGAATACGGTTACAATCACTATTCCGCGGGAAGCATACTTCGTTGAGGGTATTCAATTCATTAAGAGGGGCATCGCTATGGACATACTGAAGTTCTTTGAGGAAACATCGAAAGTCAGCTTTGTGGAGTCGTACGAGCGCCGTGAACCCTCCGAAGAAGAACCTCAACAAGAGGCAGATTGAGCGGGCACTTCAAAGATTCCTTAACCTCTATTATTTTGCATTTGTCCCCCTTAACTAAACCTTTAGGAACGCAAATGTTAAAGTTGGAACACGCATAATTATTGCAGTCTTGGGAGTTATAAACCACCACTGAACCCTCAATAGCCATCTTTACTGGAACCGCAGCCTCAATATCGCTCTCAACAACCTTAACTACGCACACTTCTCCATGGACAGCGCATGGAAACTTATTCTTATGAACCTCTATAACTTCATATACCCTACCATCCTCTAGATTTTCCAGACAAACTTTTCTTCTTTCACATTGGGGGCATAAATTGCTTGAGCCGTTAAAAATAAATTTGAAGCCCTCTCTAGATTGTTTATAACCTAACAGAGTAACTATGCCTTTTCTATCCTCAACTGCCCCATTAAATAAGTGAAGAAGCAACTTTACTCATCCAAAATTAATGGATTTAAAAACTAAAAATAATTTCTGTTGATTAAAAATAAATTTAGGTAGATTTGAAAGGCTATAATCCGTGAAGCATTATAAACAATGGAACAAAGACCAATGAGAGAGTGGACATCAGCTTGATCAGTATGTTCAGGGAGGGGCCAGCAGTATCCTTGAATGGGTCTCCCAATGTGTCTCCAACAACAGCCGCTTTATGAGCCTCTGAACCTTTACCTCCAAAATGCCCAGCCTCAATGTATTTTTTAGCATTATCCCATGCGGCACCGCCAGTATTCAGTTGCATCGCAAGGATGAAGCCTGTTACGATAGCGCCTATAAGGAAGCCTCCGACAGCTCCTGCGCCTAGAATAACTCCGAGCAATATAGGCGTTACAAGAACTATCAGTCCAGGAATAACCATTCCCTTCTGTGCAGCCACTGTACTTATATAGACGCATCTTGAATAGTCGGGTTTAGCCTTACCCTCCATCAGCCCTTTGATTTCTCTGAATTGTCTTCTAACCTCCTCTATGATCTTGAAGGCTGCTTTACTCACCGCCTTTATGGCGAATGACGTAAATATGAATGGCATCAGTGATCCAATGAATAAACCAGCGATTATTTCAGGAGTTACAAGATTAACGATGGATATTTCAGCGACTTGTATGTACGCTTGGAAGAGTAATGATGCAGCTATTCCTGCAGCAGCCATAGCGTAACCCTTAGTTAGAGCCTTAGTTGTATTTCCGACAGCATCGAACTTCTCCATTCTCTCTTCAAACTCAGCTTCCGCACCCGACATCTCCAATATTCCAGCAGCATTATCCACTATAGGCCCAAAGCCATCTAGACCCAATATTACTCCAGCTATAGATAGCATACCCATCGTCGCTATACCAGTACCGTACACGCCTCCTATATGCAATGAGAGCCCATAGGAAGATGCGAATCTGACTCCGAAGTAGTAGGAGATTAAGAGTGCAGCAACGATCGTTATTACTGGTAGGGCGGTAGACTCCAGCCCCAGAGCGTATCCAGTCAAAATGTTCGTAGCGACTCCTGTTCTTGAAGCCTCCGCAATCTCTTTAACCGGATTTCGGTCCCTAGATGTGTAGTAATCTGTTATCAGGATTATTATGAAGCTGGCTGCGAGTCCCGTTAGTCCCGCAAAGAAGAGATTAATGTCGTGGATAGTATTGTCGATTAAGAAGTAGAAACCAATAGCTCCCAAAATTGTTGTTATTACCGCTGCATTTCTTAGTGGTTTGAAGGGATCAAAATCTTTACCTTTACCTCTTACTATCGGGATTCCTACGATGGTTGCAAAGATTCCTACAGCCCTCGCAAGCAGCGGGAAGATCACGAAGAAGAAGTTATTCGTGTATAGGTAGAGAGTGAATCCTATAAGCATAGCTGCTATGTTCTCACCACTCATAGACTCAAATAGGTCTGCTCCTCTGCCAGCTACATCACCCACATTATCCCCCACATTATCTGCAATAACAGCAGGATTCCTCGGGTCATCCTCAGGTATTCCAACCTCAACCTTTCCGACAAGGTCTGCCCCAACATCTGCAGCTTTAGTATAGATTCCACCGCCCAGCTGAGCGAATAATGCAGCTAAACTAGCACCGAAACCATAACCAACAATAAGATTCGGGTTTCCACCAAAAATTAGGAAGAGCGTTGTTACCCCTATTAAGCTCATACCTACATTGAATAGACCCATAACCATTCCGCCATAGAAGGCTATCTTTAGCGGCTTATCCATACTTTCTCCAGCTGCATAGGCCGTTCTTGAGTTCGCCTCAGTAGCAACTTCCATACTGATGTATCCAGCGAGGATTGAACATAGAGTGCCTAAGATGAAAGATATTGATGTGTACGGGAATGTACATAAATCAAAAACTAAATAAAGAATAATCATGAGAATAATAGAGATTATACCTATTACTTTGAATTGCCTTTTCAGGTAAGTTCTCGCTCCAATCTTAATTGCGTCATGAATCTCCAACATCTTCTCTGTTCCGGGATTCTGTCTGAGAATGTAATATGCCAAATATAAGGCTGTGGCGATCGCGACCCCGCCAGCTAGAATAGCTATTTCAATCATTTTCAATCGCCAAGTAAAGACTATTCACAGAAACTTCTAGACTTCAATAAATATTTTTCTATCTATTTATACCATTCATAGAGATCGATTAGCGTTAAAAAGGCAAATTTCTTTATTTTAGTTAGTTTTATAACTCTCTTTAGATAATGCTGAATGGGTGTTCAGTTCATGGCTCTATCAACTGAGTTCCTATTCCTAAGGGATCTAATAATAATATTCGCCATATACTTGATAATAACCTTGAGCCTAAACCTCGAGTACGGTTACGCAGGAATACCAAATTTCGGTAAGGTACTGGCTGTGGCTGGAGGCGCATTCTTTGTTGGGTTTTTCCCAGGAAGAATCTTAGCTTGGATTTTTGAAGTGGGGTTGGATAAGGATTTTATCAAGTATAACAGGATTATTGTCGCTCAGGAGAGCGTAATTCTTCAAAATTTACCTTTCCTCTCCATCGCAATCTTCTTTCTAACCTTAATACTCGCCGGTTTGATAGGCGGGTTACTTGGTTTTGTAGCGGCCTATCCAGCGATAAGACTGCGTGAAGACTATTTAGCCATAATGTTACTAGCCATGGGAGAAGCTATCGGAGTAATAGGGTATAACTATACACCCCTAATTGGAGGAACACTCGGTGTATCCGTCCCAGACGTCTTTAGGTGGGCTGGAGAATGGAGATACGTAGTCTCCTTACTCTTCATTCTCGGAATCTCAATATTGGTTCTCCTCTACTTAGAGAGGCTGATAAGAACGCCTCTAGGGAGAATGTTGAGAGCGATAAGGGATAATGAGGAGGTTGCTGAGTCTCTAGGGAAGGACGTGACGAAGATAAGAACCAAAACCATAGTGATCGCTTCAGCTATAGCGGCCGTTGGAGGAGCATTATACGCATTCAACACATGTAATGTTATAGCGCCCACCTACAATAGAGTTTCATGGACATTCTGGCCGTGGGTTATGATGATTCTTGGAGGAGCAGCTAATAATATGGGCGTAATGTTAGGAACAGTCATTTTCGTTTGCGTAAGGAAACTCATAATCTATTATAAAGCCCAGCTTGAACCGTTCGTTCCATTTCAAGTCGTTTGGCTCGACTTCTTACTTTTAGGAGTTACATTAATTATTATATTGATGTATAGGCCTGAAGGAATTATAAAGGAAAAACCAACCTTTACGTTAAGCTACGAAAAAATTGCTGAACTTTCAGATTTAAAGAAGGTTGAAGAGGAGACGCCTTCTAAAAAGAAGAGAATTAGAGAGTTTCTATTTGAGAAATTAAGAAGGCGACGTTCCAATCTAAGATCTGGAGAATAACCTTCGGATTCGCTTTGCTACATTTCTCCAGTCTATGCTGGTTATGCCTTGAGGAGCTAAAAGCAGAGTTATTGAGATGGCGATTAGAGGTATTAACGGCCGATATGATATGGCCCAGCTTCCCAGCCATGAACCGATAAACCCGGTTCCTAACACCTCAGCGAACCCTATAATGCAACCGCCGAGAACCGCTCCGTATAAGTTGAGTAAACCACCTATCACGCTGGATGCGAATGTACTTACAATCCAGATGGCGCCAGCATCGGGATTACAGAGTGAATGTAGTGGTAACAACGCTCCCGAAATCCCGGCTAATCCGCCAGCTATAAACCATGAGATTGAGTAGACCATATTAACATTTATTCCCATGGCGCTTGCGAGGTACGGATCCTCAATAGCAGCTCTCATAGCTATCCCAAATTTAGTTTTGGTTAGGAGAATATATAGAGAGAGTACTATGATGGAGGCTATGATAGGAGCTATAAAAAGAAGACCTCGACCACCAGCTATTTCTATATCTGCCGCCCTCAACACAAAATATCTAGATTTTATC
>CAZHYI010000084.1:0-5423 GCA_964536595.1 uncultured Candidatus Bathyarchaeia archaeon | reverse complement strand
GCCGCTACCTGTGATACCTGAATAGTTTATATCTGGATAGGCGGGGCCAACCAGTCTTGGCGTACCTCAGTCTCTTTGGGTTAGATTTCAGCCAATTCATCATGTGGAAGAAGCTTTTACCCCACCGTTCTTCCCTCATCTTTATCGGTTTATAGCCTAGATTATTCAGTTCGTCTAGGTAGGCTGTCTCAGTATAGAGTTGTGGCATGCCCGAAACCTTCACTCTTTCAACCCTATCAGATCCGTAGAGCTTCTTAAGTTTCTCTACAGCCTTATCGAAGATGTAGCCTCTACATATCTGAATGGCTTCATCCCTACCTAACTTTAGGGCTTTGAGAAGTTTAAGCACTATTCTGGAGGCTTCATCCAGATACTTCTTCCTTTTGAAGTATCTAGGTTTGAAGTATTTGATGTCAACAACATCATACTTGAACTCTCCAGTCTCTTTCCTATAGGCTCCGATGACTATGCCGAATAGAAGCTCCCCGCTTCCAGCATCATCTATTATTATCGTCATATGTTTTCAGTCCTTTCTCCTTAATGGGGCATAGTGTTATATAAAGGATATATTTACCTAGAGCTTTAAACCCTCTTATCGCTTTCCACTCTACTTTTTATCGACAAAGCTAAAGCTAAATTCAGAAGAAGTAGAATTGAGGCTGACCAAAATGGAGATTGGGTGTGCATATCATACATGAACATGAAGATGATTGGACCTAACACCCCTCCAACATCCATGAATGTTCTATATAGACCTATAGCTCCTCCTCGTACAGATGGGTGTACAACTTCAGCCATTAAGACTATTAAAGATGTGAATATTAAACCTGAGCCTATGCCATCAAGTAGAGCTATGATGACGAATTCTTGGAAAAGGTACGCTAATGAGTACGAATACATGGATACAGCGCTTATCAGTAACCCTACAATTATTAGGGGTTTCCTTCCAAACCTATCGGATAGGTAGCCTGAAAGAAGGACAGCGCATATTAAGCCTCCTGTTCGAATACCCATTACGACACCTATTATTTCTACATCCATACATAAAAATTCGTTGAGATAAAGTTGAAAGACTGTTGACATCACGCCTTGTGTCACTAACATTCGGGATAAATTTATGAAGCATACTACTATGAGACTGAAGTTTCTTATCCCTACTAGAACATCTTTAAATGTTGGAGTAGGTGAATCCTCAATCACTGCTATATCCGTCTTTTTAAACTCTTTAGATGTAAAGGCTATGATGAAGGAAACGACTAAAAAAGCCGTAATTACTAAGAAAACATGATTGAAGCCCATATAGGTGGCTAGTACTCCTCCCAGAGGAGCTCCTATAAAGCTACCTATGAACTCTATACTTTGGAAGGTTCCTATTGCTCGACCTCTCCTCTCAGGTTTGAAGAGGTCAAATAGGAGAGATGTGTTGCTTGTGAAGAAGAGAGCTGATCCGAAACCCCACAAGACCATGCCTAAGATTAATAGGTATATGGAGTTGGAGAATGCACATATTAGTGACCCTATAAAGGCTAAAATCAACCCTGCATTTATGAGCCTTATTCTGCCCATTCTTATCGACATTATGCCTGAAGGTAGCTCTATGAAGGTTCGGGCGAAGAACCATGCCGAAGTTACGAAACCCACAAGTATACCGGTTGGGTCGAGGCTTCTAGCCATTATGGGGAGGAAGACTTTAGAGAGGCTTATACCTAAGATTAAGAGGAAACCTATAATGAGCATTTTGAAGTATATTCGGGGGTAAGATTTTAGTTGCATAGCACTAAACCTTGAAAGGGATAGGCAGTATCCGAATAAAATGTAAAGCAAAATAAAAAGATTTGATTCTATGAAAAAAGAAAGATAAAAATATTATAATTGAAATTGTAATATTACAGTTATTACTATAAAAAGTGTTGTAGATGTGTAACGAAACATGCGGGTACAATTCAGGTTTGAGGCAATTCAGAAGGTTTCAGAGATACTTCAGGGCTCTTCACTGTCCAGTTAGGTGGATGATAATTCGGTTTCTAGGCGAAAGAGAACTCAGTACAGGTGAAATATTCACATCATTGATGAAGGTGGGGGAAAACATTTCGAAGTCTGGGCTTTACTATCACCTTTCAGAGTTGGAGGAGGCTGGTATTATTGAGCTTGCAAAGTATAGGGAGGTTGGTGGAGGCGCCCCTGAGAAGGTTTGGAGGCTGAAGGTTAGGGAGATAAAAATAGATTTGACGGAGGAGTTGTGATTGACTAATTCAATTTTAGTTTCTGACTTAACAAAAAGATTTAACGGCACTTTAGCTGTCGATCATATAGGTTTTGAGGTTAAAAGCGGTGAAATATTCGGTTTTTTAGGTCCAAACGGAGCTGGAAAAACGACGACTATTAGAATCTTAACTGGAGTATTAAAGCCTGATGAGGGAACCGCTATAGTTGCTGGTTATGACGTTTTGGAAAAACCCATAGAGGTTAAGCAGCAGATAGGTGTGGTTCCAGAAGTCTCAAATGCATATGTAGATCTTTCCGCATGGGAAAATTTAATGTTGATCGGTGAGCTTTACGGCCTTCCAAAAGGGGAACGCGTGAAGAACGCAACTGAACTTTTGAGGGAATTTGGACTTTATGAGGTTAGGCATAAAAAAGTTAGAGGTTTCTCTAAGGGGATGAAGCAGAGGCTTCTTCTATGTATGGCATTAATGAATAACCCGGAAATACTCTTTCTTGATGAGCCGACTTCAGGTTTGGATGTTCAAAGTGCATTGTTAGTTAGAGATAAAGTACGCCAATACAACAGGGAAGGAAAGACCATTTTTCTTTCAACCCACAATATGGAGGAAGCGAACATGCTGTGCCATAGAATAGCAATAATAAACCATGGGAAAATAGCGGCTATAGATACACCTGAAAACCTGAGAGTGCAAAGCATGGAGCTTCAATACGTCGAAGTGTCATTCGAGAAGAAGGTGAATCTGGAGGATCTTTCAGAACTGCCGGATGCGAACAGAATTTTACTTACAGGTAATAAGATACGTATCTACACATCAAACCCATCAGCAGTTATTGAATCTATAGTAGATATTGCTAGACGACTTAACCTACGAATTTTGAGCTTGAATACTATGATGCCCTCCCTAGAAGATATCTTCATAAAGCTTATAAAGGAACATGAGGTGGCGAGATGAGTAAGTTTAAGGAGCAGATAAGAAGAGCGTTCGCGATAACTAAAAAGGATGTCAAGATTTACTACTCTAAAGGGCCGGTTGTAATATTTGGCCTATTATTTCCTCTCTTCCTTTTCCTAGCCTATACGATCGGGAGGAATATGCCCTTAAAAGAGCTTATGTCAGGACTTATCGGTATGACCGTCTTCTTCACTTCCACTTCAGTCGGGCCTGGAATAGTGCCGTGGGAAACCCGCTCTAGAACTCTCGAGAGGCTTATTTGCTGCCCAATAACGTTCTGGGCAATCATACTTGGCGATGTACTCTCATCCTTCATTTTCGGAGTAGCTATATCAATAATACCAGTAATCTTCACCTTGACGTTAGGGTTAGACCCATTAAACTTCATTCTTCTAGTCGCGGTTCTAACCCTCGCTTCTTTCTGCTTTTCAGCTCTAAGCGTTCTTCTATCCTCTTATCCGCCAACAGACATACCAGCCACAACAATGATGATGTCTTCACTGGTTAAGTTTCCATTAGTCTTCATAAGCGGCATCTTCATTCCAACTGAACAATTACCGCAATGGGGAAAGATAGTATCGTTAATATCCCCTTTAACCTACTTCACGGATATCTCAAGACATATCATTTTAGGGAAGGGGTGCTGCCCAATAATCGTGGATGTGATCGCAATTATGGCCTTTACGGTAGCTTTCATGGTTGCTGCGATGAAAATTCATGAAAGAACTTTGTCGAGGAGAATTAGCTGAAAAATCTTTTTATAAAGTTGAGGGGCCAAATGAGTGATGGGGTGAGCTTGATGGCGAATGGAGATCGAGTGTTTGGGGCGTTAATCTTCATTATTTGCGTTATTGTTGGAGTCGGGTACTTCGTAGCCTTCTTCTTCACGGAGACATTGGTGGATATCGGGATTGTGCGGGATATAGCTACATTGAAGTATTGGTTGATGATTATGCCCGTCCTCATCGCTTTAGCCGCTCTATTGGCTATCGGTGCCTGGATAGGGTGGACTATGATTATTGCTTCATCGCTTGAAAGAAAGAGGGAGTATGAAGCTGAAGTAGATAGAAAAATCTGGGAAGTAACTGATTAAGGCTCTAATTGGAAGGTTATATTTTGGGCTTAGAGCGCTTTTGGAGTGAGGTTAAACGGTTAGAATCTTCCTAAGAAAGTTCGGAGTCATAAATGAAAGATTTCTGGATGAGACATTACGAAGCATTGAGGAGTGTTATGGCGCTCTTCAGACGGAAAATCCGCAGTGTGTTGAGCTCTACATCTTTGATAGACGATCCAGGATGGAGGCTTTCCTAAACCTAGAGAAGAGGGAGTTTGGTGTAGAAACTTCAGGTTTAGAATCCTCATTCTTCGCACTGCATGATAGTTGGCGTGGAATACCTAGAATATGGATATGCGAGGACGGCATAAAGACGCTACCAGACAATGTTCGGAAAGGATGTTTACACCATGAAGTAGCACATACAGTACTCCATGGATCACTTGAATATTACTTATTCACTCTTCCGAGGAAGCTTCTTGAGCTTGTATCTAAGGGTGAAATCTCAATGCAGAACGCTACGAACCTATTATACGTCGCCTCCGTAACTGTGAAGGACTACGAAGTAACAAGATACCTCTACAGAAATGGGTTTGTTAAGGATCAAGTTGCCTATGTGAAGTATCTACTTAAACACTCCCAAAGTGACGCTGAATTATGGGAGGCTGCTAAAAAGAATAGAATATCTAGATTACTGTTCTTAACATCAATCCTAAAGAATATCTATTGCGCCACTCCGCTGCTTGAAGATGAAGAGTACGGAAAGGAAGTGGAAAACTCCATAGTTGAAAGCGTAAATTATTTACCCAAAAACTTAATCGGAAAAATTCTAAAAATGACGAAGACAGCTTCAAAGTTCAGTGATGACACCAGAGAGAATTTGAATTTACTGATTAGGAAGGTTATAAAGAAATTTACTTAACCCTATTCAAAATCAATCTAAAAGTAAACCTCCAACTCCTCTAAAGAAAGGTGTAAAAATCGTGATTAAGGCGATAATCTTTGATTTAGGCGGCGTATACTTCACCGAAGGAACCACTATAGCATTAAAGAAGATAGAGAAGGAATTTAAGCTTCCATTTGGAGTCTTGAAGGAAACTTTCAGTGAGAAGGGAGAGTTAGGTAGGAAATATAGGAAGGGTGAGATTGATGAAGAAAGATTCTGGGATGAAGCTGAGAAGAGGCTTAAG
>CAZHYI010000083.1:0-5564 GCA_964536595.1 uncultured Candidatus Bathyarchaeia archaeon | reverse complement strand
GAAAGAAGATGTCAGTAAAGGGTGTAACAACTACGATGGCGGTCGTACTAGCAATAGTGACGTTAATAGTGGGTCTCGGCATAGGAATCGCTATTTCACCAGCTGTGATGCCACCTCCCGCACCAGGGCCTGACTGGGTGCCTAAGGAGGATTATGATGCTGTAGTGGCTGAACGTAACTCATGGAAAACGAAGTATGAAGAAGTTGCTGGTAAAGGTTTGAGCGGTGAAGTCTCCATAGGTTTCTTGGGATCGATGAGCGGTGATTTAGCATCGTATGGTGAGAATGAGGCTACTGCGGCTCAGCTAGCTGTGAAAGAGGTTAATGAGCTTCTACAGAAGATTGGAGCTGGCTGGTCATTAAAATTAGTTATTGAAGATACTGAAACTAAACCTGAAGTATGTCTAGAAAAAGTGGAAAGCCTCAATGCTAAAGGAATCAAACTTGTAATAGGGCCACTAAGCAGTGGAGAATTGAGCAACATAATGTCCTATGTGAACTCCGAAAAGATACTAACTACAAGTCAATCCTCAACCGCTCCTGAACTCGGTTTTCCAGATGATTATGTCTTCAGGTTCTGCCCGAATGATAGGTGGCAGGGACGTGCAATGGCGAGAGTAATGTGGGAGATGGGAATAAGATATGTGATACCTACATGGAGAGGAGATGCTTGGGGTGATGGATTAGAAGCTAAAGGAAAAGAAAGGTTTGAGGAGCTAGGCGGAACATTCTTGGAGGGAGTTAGATACAGCGTTCCCAGATCCGATTTCTCAGTTGAAGCAGCAACCCTCAAAGATTTAGTTGCTGATGCCGTAGCGAAGTATGGAGCTGACAAGGTAGGCGTCTGGTTAATCGCGTTTGAGGAGGCTACCGCATACTTCAAAGAAGCATTACAATATGACGAGTTAAGGCAGGTTAAATGGTTTGGGAGTGACGGCACAGTTAATACTCCAGGGCTAATTGACCCTTCAGATCCTGAAGTGTCAAAGTTCGTTACTGATGTAAACTTCATCAACCCAATATTCTCACCGCTTCCAGGCACATGGAAGTACGATAAAGTTAGGAGTCACATCCTAGAAAAGCTTGGTAGGGAGCCAGATTCTTACTCCTATACCGTTTATGACATAGTATGGGCATACGCATATTCATTGATGGTTGTTGATAGATACGATCCTGAAGCCATTAAGGAAATACTACCAGATGTGACGAAGTCGCTTTACGGCGCCACTGGATGGGTGAGTCTCGACGAGAATGGGGATAGGGCCCCAACCAACTATGACCTCTGGAAAGTACAAGAGGTTGAACCTGGAGTTTATGATTGGGTTAGAGTTGGAAGATGGATCCTCGAAACAGACTCTGTAGAGTGGTTCTAAACCTTTATACCCTCCCATTTTTTATGTGGTGAAGATGAAGGAAATGCTCGTAGTTAAGGGTTTGAGGAAAAGGTTCGGTGGACTCGTAGCCTTAGATGATGTTAACATTAATATCAGAAAGGGATTTATGACTATGCTGATAGGGCCAAACGGTAGTGGAAAGACAACCCTAATTAATTGTGTAAGCGGCTTCTATAAGCCCGATGAAGGTAAAGTTATTTTTGAAGGGAATGAGATTACGGGTTGGCCGCCTCATAAAATTTTTGATAGGGGAATAGTTAGAACGTTTCAGATTCCAAAACCATTCCAAAACTTAACGATACTAGAGAACCTGCTTACGGCTTATAGAGGAAATCCTGGCGAAGGCTTCATGAAGGCGTTGTTTAAGAGAAACTGGGAGGAGGAAGAGGAGAAGGCTGTGAAAAAGGCCTTTGATCTCTTAAAGCTGCTGAATCTAGATCACATGTGGGATATGCCAGCCACAAACCTTAGCGGTGGACAAATGAAGCTTGTTGAGGCAGGGAGGGCACTGATGAGTGGAGCTAAACTTTTATTGATGGATGAGCCGGCAGCGGGTATATACCCAAAGCTTGTCCATGAGATCTTCTCACACCTCATCAAGATTAAGGAGAAGCTTGGAATCACATTAGTGATAGTTGAGCATAGACTCGAACTGGTTTTACCCTACGTTGATTACGTTTATGCTATGGCTAGAGGGCAAATAATATCTGAGGGTAAACCTGAGGAAGTTTTGAATGATCATCAAGTTATCGAGAGTTATCTAGGGGGTTAACCAAACGTTAAAGATTGAGAAGCTGAATGCTGGTTACGGCAGATTACATGTCCTATTTGATGTAACAACTCAAATTGAGAAGGGAGACATCACAGTAGTTGTAGGGCCAAACGGCAGTGGAAAGAGTACTTTATTGAAGAGCCTAATGGGAATGACACAGATCTATTCTGGAAATATTCTTTTTGAAGGAAGAAATATTAGGGGATTGCAGACACATGAGATAACTAAGCTTGGAATGGCCTATCTGCCTCAAGTTAACAATGTATTCTCAAATCTCACTGTAAAAGAGAACCTTACGATGGCTGGGTACACTTTGGGTAAAGATGAAGCCAGAGAAAGGATTGAGGAAGTGTTGGAGGAATTCCCGATCCTTAAGGAGTATATAGATAGGAAGGCGCATACATTAAGCGGTGGAGAGAGACAAATGCTTGCGATGGCTATGGCGATTATGAGGAAACCGAAATTCATGCTCTTCGATGAGCCTACAGGTAACTTGGCGCCTAAAATAGCGCTTCAAGTCTTAAATAAGATAGTTACCTTGAGGGATGAGTATGGAATGTCCATTATTCTGGTTGAGCAGAACGCGAAGAGAGCGCTGAAGATAGGTGATAAGGCTGTTCTACTGATCAGTGGCAGGGTAATGTACGATGGAGAAGCTAAAGAACTCCTATCGCATCCGGAGTTAGGTCAAGTTTATCTAGGAGTTAAGAAGGCCTAAAAACCGGAAATTATAGATTTAATGAACCAGCCATAAAACCTATCAGTCCCAAAAACATCCATATTAAAACTGAATTCTTCACATTCTTAATGTTCCTTTTAGAGCTGTATCTTCTCAGAGAAACTGTGGAGTATAGGAAGCCTAGATCAGACAGGAGAATCGGTGGAAGATAGGCTAAAGAGACTAAATGGAGAAGCCATGGTATTACGCTTAAAATAACGCTTGAGAGGTATAGAGCGCCAGCAAGTAACGCTGCAATTTTAGGTCCATAAGAAACAGCCACCGTTTTTATTCCTTTAGCTTTATCTCCCTCTATGTCTAGTATACCTTTAGTTACTTCACGCCCCATATTGGCCAGGAAAGCCATAACTGCGAATATAGCTATTTGAAGCTCTATTTTTCCCGCAGCTAATAAACTACCATAAATGAATGGTATGGAGACGCATAGGCTAACCACAACATTACCTATCAATCCCAATGCTTTAACCTTCGTTGAGTAGACCACGAAGAGTACCCAAGCAACAGAGGCGAGAAGAAGACACTCCATAGATGTCAAGTAGGCTGCTATAAATCCCATAATGGTGAGGAGAACCCATATAATTATGGCTTCTAACGGTTTTACAACGCCGCTTGGGATAGGCCTATATGGCGCATTGATTGAGTCTATCTCCCTATCACAGTAGTCATTGATCGCCATAGAGGCACTGTTAAATGTGAAGGATGTTACAAAACCGTATAGAAGGCTTCTCCAATCAATGTTTAAACCCTTAACTATGAAGGCTCCAACAAACACGGCTAGAGAGATCATTAAGCCATTGATTGGACGGATAAGCCTTACATACCCCTTAAACTTCTTTAGTGGCGGATTTGGGATGTTTCTTCACCTTCTTCTGGAAGTCGATCTCCTCATAATCTCTCTAAAAATAAAAGATTTATGACAAAAGAAATAAAGCGTTGGTGACGTACTTGAAACCTGTGAAGAAACCGATAATTACATTACTTACAGACTTCGGCCTAACGGATCCTTACGTAGCTGAAATGAAGGGTGTGATAATATCGATCTGCCCTGAAGCAGTAATAGTCGATATAAGCCATCAAATAAGAAAGTTCGATATTAAGATGGGCGCTTTCATACTGGCCTCTGCTACACCCTACTTCCCGGAGGGCAGTATTCATGTCGCGGTGGTTGATCCAGGCGTTGGAACTGAGAGGAGAGCCATAATAATAGTTGGTAAACGTTCAATCTATGTTGGTCCAGACAATGGATTAATGGTTCTTTCAGCATTAAAGGAAGGAATTGAAAAAGTATACTCAATAGAAAAAAGAGAATTGATAAGAGAGGCCTCCACAACGTTCCATGGAAGAGATATATTCGCGAAGGTAGCTGCCTACATGGCTAATGGTTTACCTCCAGAGAGTTTCGGGCCGAAGATTGAAGATTTCATTGTTCCAAGTTTCTCTAAACCTATTGTTGAAGACGGTAAAGTGAGGGGGGAAATTATACATATCGACAACTTCGGGAATGTTATCACCAACATCGGACTGAATAATGTGAAGGCTATTAGTGTTGAGGAGGGTTCTGAGCTTGAGGTTGTTGTAGAGGGTAGACCGTTTAGACTTAAACTATGCTCAACCTATGGAGATGTCCCTAGGGGGAGAGCATTAACGCTGATTGGAAGTCACGGGTTTCTAGAAATAGCTGTAAATCAGGGAAGTGCGTCTGAAGCATTAAGTTTGAAAATAGGCAGTAAATTAGAGGTTTATCCACATAAGAAGTTTAGGTAGGTTTATCCGATTTAGCGAGAGACCTTATTCTATCGACGCCTCCGAACTCGATGATGCTTTTAGCTACGGCTTTTGGAACCAGCACTCTCCAATCCTCTCCCTTCAGCATTCTTTTCCTAACTTCAGTGGCGGAGTAGACCTTCCTATTAAAGAGGGGTATAGACTCAACTTTAAATCCAGCCTCAATGAATAGCGTTCTGGTTAAGGGCTCATTGCTATACACAACGTCAAATTTTGGTGTGTAACCCAAAACTTGAGAAACCCAAAGCATATGAACATTCAAGTCGGGAACAGGTAGAATCCAGAATCTTGAGGGGGATATCCCTTCATCCATCAGGCTTCTACGGATCATCACTATTCGTTCTCCAGCTGTGAATGGATCATCAAGTCCATGGCTGTATTGGGAGCTACCTACAGCAATTATTATCTCATCAACCCTCTCTAAAATGTATTTAACAGCTTCAAGATGGCCTTTATGGAAGGGTTGAAACCGCCCAACAAATAATCCTCTCTTCAAACCTACCACTCAGCTCTTTTTTATCATTAAGTCTTAATCTTCATATAACCCTTTAACGAGTCTTACAGGAAAGAGATTCAATCTCCTATTATTAATAACCTTAACTTTAGGTGTCTTGTAGCCTAGATCCTCCCTCCTCAAGAGCGCTCTCTTCATTTCTAACCCATGTCCAAATCCGCCTAAACTTAAATCATGACGAACAACACGATGACATGGAATTATCAGAGGAAATGGATTTCTCGCCATAACATTACCTACAGCCCTCGCCCCTCCACCCGCCACCTTAGAAACTGAACCATAAGTCGTGACGTAGCCTTTAGGCACTTCACTTACGCAAAGTAGAACTTTACGCTGGTAGGGTGTGAGGTAACTCATATC
>CAZHYI010000082.1:0-5591 GCA_964536595.1 uncultured Candidatus Bathyarchaeia archaeon | reverse complement strand
TGTAAAAGAAATGAACATTTCAGCGATAGTTACAACCCACGACCTAAACATAGCCACAGCATACGCCGACAGAATCGCAATGATAAGCCAAGGCCAAATAGTCGCTTTAGGAGGTGTAGAAGTCCTAAACTCAGAAAACATCAAAAAAGTGTATGGAGTAAACGCGAAGATTTTAGATTACGGTGGCAGACCAATAATCGTACCTGTATACTACACCTAGAGAAACTACAAGCATCAGCTCGACGATTCTCTGCTGCTCACTCCTTCCTTAACTGAGTTATCAGAGGATTATTTTTACATCTAATTTTATACATGAACATACGTCACTTCATATACTCGACATAACTGTGTTATTACTACTCAGTACCCTCCTTCTTCACATGGTCGCAGAGAGTGACTACATAATCGAATCTTTCTCCCCGAAACTCCTCCAAGCTCTTTGAATATTGTTTCGATATGTCTACGCCTATCTCCTCCATCGCTCTAATGATATAGGGGGATTAATCTCAGTAGGCTCCAATCCAGCACTATATGCTTCATATCTATCTCCGTAAAGCTTTCTTAAGAAGGCTTCAGCCATCTGTGAGCGGGCTGAATTGTGCGTGCAAATGAACAATACTCTCTTCTTCATTCCGACTTATCTCTTAAACCAACCGCATATTTAATTATCTCAAGATTGCATGAACCATGCTTTCTACACCAAGCTTCGCATCTTTCAGCTGTTTCCTTATCCCTATATCTTAAGCTGCACTCCTCACACACATAAAAGCGTTCTCCATTTTCAGAGAGTTCCCTAACCATAACGCTCTACTCATATCATAAAAAAGAGGTTTCGTATTTATATTAAAGCTGATCCTTAATTTTCTTCTTTCTGTTTACTCACTTA
The DNA here is from genome assembly GCA_964536595.1 of uncultured Candidatus Bathyarchaeia archaeon. Lineage (GTDB taxonomy): Archaea > Thermoproteota > Bathyarchaeia > Bathyarchaeales > B24-2 > CAZHYI01. Next base: position 4,705 of record CAZHYI010000082.1, on the reverse strand, counting down.
CTTTCGGGTATCTTGGAGCTCCATACTTCTCTTGAGCTATCCTGTATAGCGGAATGTCGAACTCCTCCGGAAATCGATTCTTAAGTTTAACCATCAATGCAACCTGCCTCCCAAGCTCTCTAGCAGCATTCATTCCCCTCAAGTCATTGACTATGCTGCCCTTCTCGTAAGCTAGGCCTTCCACACCTTCGGCGCAGATCATGTGGTTGCTTATGAAGTATCTGGTGAAGAAGTTTAGGGCTTCAACAGCTCCCGTCCTTGCAGCTACAGCTATTGCCGCTCCAACCTTATTCGCTAACTTAAGTTTCGGGAAGGTTAAGGCGTAGGTTCTATCAATGAATATTTTTGCCTGTGCACATATATGCCAGAAGTATACTGGTGTGCCGAAGATTATGGCGTCTGCCTCAAGGAGCTCTCTATACAGGGTTTGCATATCATCCTTTATGTGGCATTCCCCTGTCTTGTGGCATGAGTCGCATGCGTCACAAGGCTTAATATCATACTCTCTCGTGAGTATCAGTTTAGTTTCTGCTCCCTCCGCCTCAGCGCCTTTAAGAGCCTCCTTCATTAGAATCTCTGTGTTACCTCCCTTTCTGGGACTAAATACTATTCCTAAGACCCTCATTCTATTCACCGATTAATTTTGGTTGTAGTATTTACTAAATAGTCTTTACGCACGTTTCTCACTAAAGAAGAGTTCCCTAACATTTTCCCTTAAGAGTCTATTCGCCAAGTACTTAGCGTACTCCTCACTGAAGCAACCCTCCTCAACTTTCTCCGTTAGGACTTTGGCTACGTTCTCCCTCGCTATGGTGAGGTGTCCATAAACACCCTCAACGAATTGGTAGTCGCCGCCGAAACCTAGAATCTTGTTTGATGGTACTGTGTCAAGCCACTCATGCAGTGCTGCTCTTGCTCTGTGGGGGGAGATTATGTGGAGCCAACACATATCCACATACACATTCGGGAAGTTCTTGGCTAAGGCAGCTAGTTCTCCAGTGTAGGGATAGGATCCGTGGAAAATGTCGAATTTAACTTCCCCATACTCCCTGAATAGGTTTGTTAGTAACGTCGGATTTGAGTTTGTGATTATGTTCTCATTTCCCTCCTGCAGTCCGGTGTGGATCTGCACTGGCAAACTATATTTAGACGCTAACTGCAGTATTTTGTGCACCATGTAGTCTTGGAGTGGTTTAGTCTCAGTGATTGATAGTTCACTGGGCAGATACTTCCCCTTCTTGTCTATCGCTATCCTCTTGAAGGTTCTCTCCTTGTATATGTTGTTGAAAACCTCTTCAGCCTCACTGAATGTAACCTTCTCAAAGTTTAGGCTCCGCATGTAAGCTAACCCTATCTTCACCCCAACTATCATATTTAGATTCTCAGTCAACTCCTTCTCTAAAGCCTCAACCAAATCTTGGAGTTCATGTATTCTCGTGTTTGTACGCCTCCCTAACTCCTCAATCTCAAGCCTACTCCTAACTATGATGAAGTCTCTGAATCTGATTACTGGAGCGAAGAGCTCCTGATCAACAACCTTTATTGGTGTGATTAAGCTTGTATCTAGAACCGCCCTCTCAATGTTGGATTTCTCCCTCAACACGTAATTGTAGAGACCACTTTTGTTAGCTTCCTGCATACGCCTAGCAAGCTCCATGTAGGTCTTCTCTGTTAAGCCTTCAAGACCATAAAGATCCCTTATAGCTATGTTTAGGGCTCTAGCATAACCCGTATTCTGAATCTTCTCCCAGTATGGAGCCAGCTTCTCCCAACGCTCACCTAGAGGCTTCGATGGATCACAGATATAATCTAGCTCTTCTGGCGGCATTCCTGAAGATACTAGGTCTGATGATGCATAACTGGAAAAGAGTGTTCTGAAAACATCTATTTTTGAGTCTACACGCTCAAATTCCTGAACTAAATGTTCATGCGTATCCAAAACTTTCACTGAGTTGACGTACTTATAAATTCGTTCATAAAGTTCACTCATCATACTAACCAACCTTAAAACTAATAATATCATACCCAGTAAATAACCTTGATCATTCCATACCTAACATCTTTCCCAAGCTTCATTAAATAGTTGATTAATCCTTCAATTTTGTTGAGATACTTGTGGGAGCTGAAAATTACGTTAGAGTTAAACAGATAGACAAGGCATTTCAAGCCTTCTTCACGAATAGAGCCGAAGCCTACAGGATGTTGGAGAGCATAGAGGCTGACGCAGATCACGAGTAAGGGAGAGATAGCCTATTCGAGAGGCTTAGGCATAAAGATTTGGTCCTTAGACTCCGCTCTAAAACTACTAAGAAGCCCTTAGCGAGCTTTGCTAGGTCATAGATCATGAGTGGCGAGGAGGAAAGGGAAATCATGGAGTTGTGGAGGAGATATGAAGAGAGTTTGCTTACACACGTATTTCCTAGTAGCGTTACTGAGAAGCCGTTAAGAGGGCTGGAGAAGAACGTTAAGCAAGCCAACGACCTACCAACTCAATAAAAATTCTCAAGTTAATCTTGGAAAGCTCGAGAAGATTCAACGAAATCCTCTCAGAACTCCTTCCGTAGAGAAATACCCATTTGTTGAAAGATGATATACACAACTATCAGTCATGGGAAACAGAAGATTAAATAAATACGCACGTGTGTAATCGCTATGAAAAACCCCTTAATGAAACTAATTGGTTCGATTTTATAGAAAGGAAGTTTTACACTGCTGTGACATCGAATAGATTGATGATATGGGTTTCAGAATCAGTGATACGAGAGGATGTTTGTCCACTCTATATTAAGGCAGTTATAGTAGGTAAAGCAATGCCTATCTTATCAATTGATGTCTAAACGTGAATCTGACTTAGGTTGCTTACGATACTATTTCTTTTCAACTTGATTTTAGGCTTCATAGCGTCATTATATGAGATTTGTATTATATTTAGATTTTCTCCACTTCTAGGTTGATGAGTCCTTCTTTTACAGCGTTTCCTACAGCGCAATACTTGCGCATTAACTTCATAACTTCACCTAACATTCTCTCATCGGCTTCAGCATCAATTTTAACTCGGACATTAACCTCCTCGAAGGACCAGACGCCATACTCTATTTCCCTATCCCTCATCTTAACGTCCACAGAAAGATCTCTCACCTTTACTCCAAGGGCTTTAGCAGCCTTCAATGTGCTGATTAGAACGCATCTACCAATAGCAACTAAAAAGGTTTCGGTTGCCGAGAGCCCCACACTCTTCTCACCTTCCCTCTTCTCATGTGGTGGGGCATCCATAAGTAAAGTTAACTCGCGCACCCTCGCCTCAGCTACTGTGCCCCCCTTCCACTTTAAGCTAACCGGAACAATAATCTCTCTCAATCCCAACTAAAAATCACCACATAAAAATTTAAAGACTTATTTTATTAATTTATCGAATGGTTATGGTCTGTCAGCCTTACGTACGCCACTAATAGTCACGTGTAAGCAAATTTTAAATAAACTGAATGACGCTTCTTCGGTTAATAGAGGCATATAGATTAATCGCTGGTTGGGAATGAGTAGTTGCCATATTACTAATAGTGGCTGTGGTTCTTTAGGGTCTACAGAAGATACCTGTTGCAAGGGCTTTAGGGAAGGCTAAGGCTGAATTCAATAAGACCGCTAAGGAAGTCGAGGATGTAGGAAAATTAGATTAGACGTTAATTGATGTGCACGTAGAATTTTGTTTCTTCATACTCTTCAGAAACTCGATTTTTCCAGCACCTAGAAAGTGAGGAAGAGATACTCGGTGTTTCAACGCTACTTTTGAAGACTCCAATCATATTCGGTTACGCACGATAAAATACTCAACGGTAAACCTTCTTCTTTATGCCTCTCATCAATTTTTCTACGTCTTCCTTATTTATGATAGGTGCATTCTGGGGGATGGTGAATTTCAGTGCTGCCATAGCGCCGGCGTAATCTAAACCTGCTTGTACTCCTCCTCTAAGATATCCGTAGATGAATCCAGCGTCGAATGCATCTCCTGTGCCTAGGCGATTAACCTCCTTGAGTCGGTAACTCCTCCCATAATATGTCTTGATGCTTCTGGCTAAACTGCCTTTCTCTCCCAAGGTGATGACGACAACCTCACTTCCATATTCTCTCCTCAACTTAATTGCGGTCTCCTCTGGAGGCAACTCATCGCCAAGAAGCATGTGAGCGTCTTTCAGGGTGGATATCAAAATGTCGACGTAAGGCAATATATCATCCAAAGTTTTCTTCGCTTCTTCAGGTTTCCATAGTAACGATCTGTAATTAACATCGAAGGAATTCTTTAATCCCATCTCCTTCGCTCTTTTAGCAGCGGTAATCGTCAAGTTCCTGCAGCATGGACTAAGCGCCGGCGTAATTCCCGTCTGGTGAAGTATCTTCGCCTCCCTGATGTATTCCCAGTCGACCTCCTCCTCTTTGAGTGTAGTTATCGCGGAGCCTATCCGATCATAAATCGTTTTTAAGGGTCGAGGCTCCACTCCGAACTCTACAAAGAAGAGGCCGATTCGTCCATTCTCTGTCCAGACGACACGGGATACATCTACTCCGTAGCCTCGAATGGCGTTCACTATTTTTCTGCCTAAAGCGTTATTAACTAGCTTACTTATCCAGCCTGATTTCATACCTAATCTTTGAAGACCTATCGCAACGTTGGCTTCGGAACCCCCAATCATAACCATGAAGTTTTCGCAGT
>CAZHYI010000081.1:1347-5689 GCA_964536595.1 uncultured Candidatus Bathyarchaeia archaeon | reverse complement strand
GCTATTATAGGTGGAGCGGGAGGTATGGGTCGCTGGTTAATTAGGCACTTCACCAGCATGGGTTGTAAAGTGGCTATTTCTGACATAAAAGTTGATGAAGCTAAGCTTGTGGCTGAGGAGTATGGAGTATCATTTTGCGAGAGTAACATTGATGCTGTCGCTGATGCTGACTTGACAGTGATCAGTGTCCCTATAGATAAGGTCCCTAAAGTCATAGACGAGATAAAGCTTAGCTTGAAGAAAGGAAGCATATTGATGGAGATATCCTCCCTGAAGCTCCTAGTTATGGAGAAACTTAAGGAAGTTGAAAGATTCAATGTTCAAGCCTTATCCATCCATCCACTGTTTGGTCCAAGAGTAGAGGAACTAACCACTAAAAAACTTGTCTTAATACCCGTCTCAGACTCTAAATGTGAGGAAGAGCTTGCCAGAAAACTCTTTCCTGAAGCAAAAATCCTCGTGTTGGAGCATGAGGAGCATGATAAATTTATGGCTTTAATTCTCTCTCTAACCTACTTCATAAATGTCATATTTGCACATGTGGTCAGTAAGCGTAATTTAGAGAGGCTTAGAGAGGCAAGCGGCACCACATTCACGCTGCAGATGCTTATATGTGAGGGAATCTTCTCTTCAGATCCACACCTAATAAAGAACCTTATACTGGAAAACTTTTTTGGGCATGAAGTGATAGGGGAGTTCATTAAGGCTTCAGAAAGATTTTATGATTGGATTGAAAAGAGAGACTCTGACACGATCTTAGATTTCTGTCAGAAGGTTAAAGAATGTTTGATGAAGGATGAGGAATTCAGTAGGGCTTATGATAATATGTATAGGGCTTTGAGGGCTATAGGCGGTTAGCTACTCGAACATCTTGATGAGAGTGTTAGTCTCTAACACATAAGGTAGATTCCTAATCCTATCAACCATTCTATTTACCTCCTCAATGGACAGTGCAGTGATGTAAGCTGCTACATCAAAGTCCCCAGAAACTTCAAAGGCTTTCCCAGCTATCTCCCTAACTCTCTCTGTGACGTAACTGGTCTTTGCAGGGTCAGTCTTTATTAGTACTATGGCTTCCCTCTCACCCTTAATCTCAATTGTAAAACGCTGAATAGTTCCATCCTCAACCATCTTCTTCACCCTTCTCCTTACAGCCCCCTCTGATAAACCTACTTCTCTACCAAGCTCAATGAAACTCATTCTAGAGTTTCTTTTGAGAAGCTTCAGTATTTTGGTGTCGATTTCATCCATAGTTTAATGTAAGGCTTCTTGAGATTTAAGTTTTACGAAATTCGTAAAAAAAATACTGAAAACGAAAAATTTAAATAAGGAGCCTTGAACATTCATAAGACACCAAGGAGAGGTAAAGTCATGTTTAAAGGTTGTTACACAGCATCCGTAACGCCGATGCTGGAAAATAGGGAAATCGATATTGAAGGGCTCCGAAGCCTAGTGGAATTTCAAGTCAGGGAAGGAGTTTCAGGGATTCTAGCCGTAGGAACAACAGGAGAAAGTCCAACATTAACATGGGATGAACATAACTTAGTCATAGAGAAAATTCATGAGTTTAACGCTGGAAGATCACTAACGATTGCTGGTACAGGAAGCAACTCCACAGAGGAGTGTCTGAAGGGAACGGAGCATGCGAAGGAAATCGGAGTTCAAGCTGTCTTACTGGTAGATCCCTACTATAACGGTCCTAGTTCCCTAGAAATCAGAAGGGAGTATGTGGGGCCTGTCGCTGAAAGATTCCCTGAACTACAAGTCATACCCTACGTTATTCCTGGAAGAACTGGAACTCAGCTTTTACCTCAAGATTTAGCCATCCTCCACTCTCAATTCGAGAATGTGAGAGCTGTGAAGGAAGCTACAGGGAACCCTGATAATATGAGGTTAACTAGGAAGTTGTGTGGCGACGATTTCGATATACTCTCAGGTGATGACGATAAGACTTTGGATATGATGCTTGATGAAGCGATCAAAGCGGCGGGCGTCATATCTGTAGTTTCCAATGTGGCTCCTAGAGCGGTACAAGAGATGACTATGAAGATTTTGGAGGGTAAAATCGACGAGGGCAAAGTTTTAGCTGAGAAGCTTAAGCCTCTATTCCAGATAGTGACTGTCAAGACTATGGAGGATACGCCTTATGGTCCAGTAACCTGCAAAGCTAGGAACCCACTCCCATACAAAACCCTAATGAACATTCTTGGTATGCCCTCCGGGCCATGTAGAAGACCTCTAGGGAAGATGACTAAGAAGGGACTGAATGTTGTCTTATCCGCCGCCAGAAAGGTATACGAGAATAGCCCTGAAATTCTTGAGCCTATAGAGGAATTCTTTGATTGCCGACTCAGTGAAAGACTATATAATGAAAAGTACTGGAAGAGTCTCACCTATGATTAAGATATGTGTCGCTGGCGCAACTGGACGGATGGGGAGTGCACTACTTAAGGAAGCTTGCGGGAAAAGTAACTTCCAGATTGTCGGTGCAGTAACTTCCCCAGATAATGAGAATTTAGGTAAAACGCTCAGTTCCTCTGGAATATGTGACTCAAACGTTGTACTGAAAGGTCCAGAGGAGTTGAGGGAAGCTTTGAGGGATGCTGACGTCTACATATCCTTCACTACTCCAGAGGCTGAGTTGGAGAATTTACCTATAGTTGCTGATTCAGGCGTCAAGATAGTTATGGGAACAACGGGCTTCTCTGATTATCAGATCTCACGCCTAAAGGAGTACGTCTCAATTAGGGTGCCAGCGGTCTTTGCACCCAACTTCGCGATTGGGGTGAATATACTATTCAAGCTTCTCCTCTCATTAGGCACTCTTCCGGAAGATTACGACTTCAGTATAGTGGAGATGCATCATACTGGGAAAAGGGATGCGCCGAGCGGTACAGCTAAGAAGATAGCTGACATAATCTCGAAACTCAGAAATTACCAAAAGATCGTTCATGGAAGAAGTGGAGTAAGCTTAAGGGAAAAGGGCGAACTAGAAGTCTCTTCAATAAGGGCTGGAGGGATACCTGGCATACATAACGTGATTGTGGCTGGCAAATACGAAATGATCAACATCGAACACGTATCATTCTCTAGAAGCGTATTCGCTCAAGGCGCACTTTACGCTGCTGAATGGATTTATGGCGTATCTAAACCCGGAATCTACAGTATGGAGGATGTACTCAGCTAGATTGGAGGTGTAGCGAGTGAAGGGGAGAGGCGTCGTCAAGTTTGGTGGGGCAGACCTCTCCACAGGAGAGAAGATAAGAAGAGCCGCTGAGATGGTCGCTAATTCAAGATTTAAGGAGATAGTGGTTGTCGTATCAGCAATGGGGAAGACTACAGATAAACTGATCAGCAGCATTACAAGCATAGGTAAAGTGAATGACGCGGACTATGCAGATATAGTATCGATGGGTGAAAGAACAAGCGCAAGGTTATTCTCAGCAGCGCTTAAGTCGTTAGGTGTAGATTCAGTCTATTTTGATCCCGGAATGGAGGAGTGGCCTATAATAACCGATTCCAACTTCAAGTCTGCAACACCAGATCTGGATGAGACTAGAAAGAGAGTGAAGCAATTCATTGAGCCCCTTCTGGGACATAAGGTTCCGGTTGTATGTGGTTTTCTAGGTAGAGATAAAGAAGGTAGAGTTACGACTTTGGGTAGAGGTGGAAGCGACACAACAGCTGTTCTTTTAGGTAACTGTTTAGAAGCTGAGGAAGTTATCTTGGTTAAGGAGACTGAAGGCGTACTCTCAGCCGACCCTAAGGTTGTATCTACAGCTAAACCTATAGATCGTCTAGACATAGCTGAAATGTTCACTCTGGCTCTTGGAGGAGCTAAGATAGTTAGGCCTGAATCACTCAGGTACAAGTTGCCGAATCAAAGACTGAAGATAATTAATTTCGCGTCGAATAACCTCCATAGTGAAGGAACTGAAATAGTTGGAGTGTTCAACTCTCAAAGTATCCAGAACGAGAAGACGAAGGGTTTATCCGCAATCACTGTACTGGGCGACATTAACCCTGAAAGTTTAGGCTTACTATTCAAGGAGTTTAATGGAGTTCGGATTTTAGGTATATCCACTGGGAGGAGCACAGTAACGGTCTTCTTTAGGAGCGATAAACCTGAGGGCGTAGTGAGGAGGGTGCATGACTTAGGCGTATTCAAGTCTGTTAGCCTCATGAGAGGTATAGGTATGATTGGGCTTTCCCACCCAAGCTTCATAGATTCGCCGGGCTGGGTTGCTAAGATCTCTGGTGCGTTAGCCTCGAGAAAGATAAATATAATTGAGGTTACGAGTAGTAAATCAACCATTAATCTATTCGTGAATGAAGAAGTGAT
>CAZHYI010000081.1:0-1247 GCA_964536595.1 uncultured Candidatus Bathyarchaeia archaeon | reverse complement strand
TACTGAAGGCTTCATAACTACCGACCCGAACTGCTCAACCATCCAGTTGGCTCTCAGCCTTAAACCACTGGAGAAATACGGTATAAGTGAAGTCATAGTTTCCACAATGCAAGCACTCAGTGGAGCCGGATACCCAGGAGTTCCATCACTAGACATTCTGGACAATGTAATTCCCTACATTTCAGGCGAAGAAGAAAAGGTTGAGATTGAGCCTCTTAAAATACTTGGAGAGTTTGATGGTGAAAAGATAAATTACGCAAGCTTCAAGGTGAGTGCTAGCTGTAACAGAGTCAATGTTTCTGACGGACATCTCGAATCGGTATTCGTTAAGTTAGAGGAGAACCCCTCCATAGAGGAGATAATTGAGACATTCGAAAACTTCAGGGGTGAAGTTAAGGATCTGAATCTACCTTCAGCGCCTGAGAGGCCTATAGTGGTTAGGAAAGAGCAGGATAGGCCTCAACCTAAGTATGATAGAGATGAAAGTAACGGTATGAGCGTTGTTCTCGGTAGGATAAGAAGTGACCCAATAATGACTGTGAAGTATATGTGCCTCGGCCATAACACGGTTAGGGGCGCTGCTGGAGCAGGAATACTGACAGCGGAGCTCCTAGCAGCGAAGAATTACCTCTAACCCACCATAAAAACTGGACGAAACATTCAATACACCATTTTTTGTTGGAGGTGATTAATTGCAATCTAACATTTTTGAGTCTAGAGACGGCGTTCTCTATATTGATGGAGTCTCCTCCCTAGAGTTAGCAGAGATCTATGATACGCCACTCTACGTTATGAGTGAGAGTAAGATTCTGGAGAAACATGCTATATTACGCAGTGCTCTCTCAAAGTTCTTTGAGAAATATATAATCCTATATTCCGCTAAGGCCAACACAAACCTTTCCATCCTGAAAATAATGAAGAATCTGGGATGCCATCTTGATGTCGTGAGTCCTGGAGAAGTATATTTAGCTATGGAGGTTGGGTATCCACCTGAAGATATAGTATTTACGGGAACCATGGTTCGTGATGATGAACTGAGGTTCGTATTGGAGAGGGGAGTTCCTATAAATGTGGATTCTCTCTCTGAGTTGAGGCGCCTACTTAAGATTTCAGTTCCTGACTTTATCTCTGTGAGGGTGAATCCCGAGTTTGGGGCTGGGCATCATGAGCATGTGATAACTGCTGGTAAAGAATCGAAGTTCGGTATTTGGGAGGAAGCTGTCATAAAGGCTTACAGGATGGCTAAG
>CAZHYI010000080.1:0-5767 GCA_964536595.1 uncultured Candidatus Bathyarchaeia archaeon | reverse complement strand
TTGGGAAGCTATCTTTTCAATGAATCTCTCATCTAGAATTATGACTGGTAAATCCGGCTCTGGAAAGTATCGGTAGTCTTGCTCCTCCTCCTTAGTTCTTAATGAAATTGTTATTCTCCGCCTCTCATCCCAATGTCTAGTCTCTCTAAGCACCCTCCTCCCTTTCATTAACAAGTTCTTCTGCCTTATTATCTCATAGGTTAAAGCTCTTTCAACCTCCTTAAATGAGGAGATATTCTTTATTTCAACTCTTGCTCCTCCCATCAAGGAGATGTTTGCGTCACATCGCATTGATCCTTCCAATCTTCCATCAAAGACTTCAAGATGTTCAAGTATTGATCTCAATTTTTGGAGGAGAATCCTAGCTTCCTTAGGAGATGTTAAATCCGGCTCTGTAACTATCTCCAATAAAGCTATTCCCGCCCTGTTATAATCCACTAAAGTGTAGGGTGAAGCGTCTATAGGCCCTAAATAGACAAGTCTGCCAGGATCCTCCTCAAGGTGTATTCTACTTATCCTCACCCTCTTGTTTGCAACTCCCACTCTAATATCTATATAACCATCTTTCCCAACCGGCGTACCTCCAGCACGATCATACTGTGAAATTTGAAAGTTCTTTGGCATATCAGGATAGAAATAGTTCTTTCTGAAGAAGAGGAATTTATTACTTAATTTACAGTTTAACGCTAAAGCAGCCATGACGGCGAATTCAATAGCTTTTTCATTTACTACAGGCAAGGCTCCTGGAATACCAAGGCAGACGGGACATGTTAGAGAGTTGGGTTCTTTACCCCTATAATCTGATGGGCATCCACAAAAGAGCTTAGTCTTTAACTTTGTGAGCTGTATATGTATTTCTAACCCTATTTTTACTGCGAAATCCCCATTCACTCTAATCCACCACGGGTCGTTTTCTATGATAATCCGTATTCTTCTCGTAAGTGTAAGCAACTCTGAGTAGGAGGTCTTCACGTAGAGGGGGAGCTAGAATCTGCATTCCCACTGGTAGTTTGGATTGTGAAAAGCCGCATGGAATAGAGATTGAGGGGATACCAGCTAAATTTGCTGAAACAGTGTCCACATCGTACATGTAAAGTTGAAGCGGATCGGTTATTGCTTCACCAATCTTAAATGGCGGGGTAGGCATAGTAGGAGCTACTAACACGTCATACTCCTTAAAGGCTCTCTGAAAGTCTCTACATATTAAGGTTCTCACTTTAAGGGCTCTAAGGTAATACCTATTATAATATCCAGATGATAATGCATAGGTTCCCAGAATTATTCTTCTCCTCACTTCTGTTCCGAACCCTTCCCTCCTCACTTTAGAGAAGTATGTTGACCAATCAATCCCCTCTATCTCTTTACTATAACCATACCTTAAGCCATCATACCTCGCCAAGTTTGAGCTGGCTTCCGACATAGCTATTATATAGTATGCCGGGAGAGCATACTCCAGAGAAGGTAATGAACATTCAGAGTATTCCGCACCTAAATCCTCAAACTTATTTATTGCATTCCAAACAATTTCTTTAACTTCTGGACTGGTTCCTTCTCCAAAGAATTCTCTTGGTACACCAATCTTAATTTTAGCTATATCATCAATCAGGAAACGGGTGTAGTCTACCTTTCCTTTAGGAATGGATGTGCTGTCCTTAGAATCATGACCCGCTATCACACTCAAAAGCAACGCGCAATCATAAACATTTGCAGTTATAGGTCCAATTTGCTCTAAACTATTGGCATAAGCGATAAGGCCGAAACGACTAACCAATCCGTAAGTAGGCTTAAGTCCCACGACGGAGCAGAAACTAGCCGGGCAACGAATGGAACCTCCGGTATCTGAACCTAATGCTATCACAGACTCATCAGAAGCGACTGCAGCTGCGCTTCCTCCAGAAGATCCGCCAGGGACTCTAGAAAGGTCCCAAGGGTTTCTTGTGGGGCCGAAATAGCTTGTCTCTGTAGAGTTGCCCATTGCAAATTCGTCCATATTTGTCTTCCCTATAATAATGGCGCCGCTCTTTTCTAGACTTTCAATTACGGTGGCATTATAGACTGGAATGAAGTTCTCCAAAATTTTGGACGAGCAAGTCGTTCTAATTCCTTGAGTACATATATTATCTTTTATCGCTATCGGAACCCCAAGCAATTCACCAGATACATGGCCTCTCGAAACCTCTCTGTCGAGATAATGCGCTCTCTTTAGCGCATATTCCTTGCATAATGTGACGTAACAGTGTAGTTTTTCTTCTACAGCTTCGATTCTCTCAAACACAGATTCTATTATCTCCACTATTTCAAGATTACCATTCTTAACTTCTTCAGTTATTTCCTTAGCGGATAACCTATATGGCTCCATGCCTTAATTCACTAAATTATTTTAGGCGCCTTAACATAACCCTGCTCTTTTCTTGGAGCATTTGTTAACGCTTCTTCTTGCGTTAAATGCTCAGAAATCTCATCCTTCCTGAAAACGTTATAAATGTCTAAAACGTGAAATGTAGGCTCTACATCTTCCAGGTTTAACTCATCTATCTTACGGAAATACTCTAAAATCCTATTAAATTGGGTTGTGAAGAGTGCTTTCTCATCCTCGGTTAACTCGATATGCGCCAATAAGGCAATGTGCTCAACGTCTCTCTTCGAAATTGTTTCTTTAATCATTCTTTTTCTCTCCGAAAACACTCTACCTCTTGTATCCGATCTTTCTAAGAAAATCTTTTCTCCATTCTATATCCTCTGCTGACTCTACACCTTTAGGTTTAAAGCCATCTATGACTCCCATCACACCTCTACCTTGCTCTGTTTCAGCAATTATGACTTCAAGAGGATTAGCAGTAGCTGCATGAATTGTACAGACTTCAGGAACAGATTTAAGGGCGTTGAGAACGTTTATCGGGTACGCATTCCGCAGTATTATTATGAAAGTGTGTCCCGCTCCTAACTTTAAAGCGTTCTCTACAGCCACCTTCTTTAGCTCTTCATCCGTACCCTCGGCCCTCACTAAACATTTCCCAGACGCCTCACAGAAAGCTAATCCAAATTTAATTTCGGGCACAGAATTCACTAAAGCCTCATATAGATCCTCAACAGTTTTTATGAAGTGTGAAGTTCCAAGAATAACGTTACAGCCTTCAGGAATCTCGATCTTCACAGTCTCCAGCTTCATTTTTCATCCCACAATGTTTATGTCTAAATCTAAAATCTCTATATTAATGGAGACTCTTAAAACTGTTACATTTTTATTTTCAAAAAAGAATAAAATAATATAGATAAAAAGAGGAGAAATTATGATGCCACATCGTAACGATTTGGAAAAGAAGGCTTTACAATTAATAATTAATTCTAGGGAGAAGGGAATACTTCAATCAGAATTGTGGAGAGGACTAAACGCCACAAGTAGAGAAGGATCGAGGATCTCTATTAAATTGGAAAAGAAGGGGTTGATAAGAAGACAAAGGGAGCTGGCTAATGGACGCTGGACATACCGTTTATTCACTGACCGAATGCCTCCAAGCTTAGACTCAATCTTTGATTCACCATGTGTAAAATGTGAATTTTTAGATAGATGCAGCTCTGGAAACACTATTTCACCGATAACCTGCTCAAAACTTATTGAGTGGATAATGAAGTGAGCCTCCTCTATTATTTTTAGGTGCAAAAATTTTTGGGAAAATCGTACATAAGAGAAAGAAAAAGGGATTATTACTATAGAAAAGCAAAATCAGAAAGATACCGTTCAAGAGCAGTATACAAACTTTTGGAAGCGATTAAAAAATTTAATTTCATTCGTGAAGGAGACTTTGTGGTTGATTTAGGAGCTGCACCAGGAGGATGGACCCAAGTTTGCACCAAGATTGTTGGTGAAAAAGGCTTTGTGTTAGCTATAGATTTAAGGCCATTAAAACCTTTCAAAGCTAAAAATGTGCTTACGATAGTGGAAGACATAAGTAATAAAGATCTTCCCTCAAAAATTATGAGTATTTTAGGGAGAAAAGTTGATGTAGTAGTTTCAGATGTTTCACCAAACCTATCGGGAGTTTGGGAAGTAGATCATGCCAGACAAATTAAACTAGCGTGTGATTCACTAAATATTGCAGAATGTATTCTCAAAGAAGGAGGAAACTTCTTTGTTAAGATCTTTGAGGGAGATTTGAAAGATGATTTTCTGAAGAAAATGAAAGAAAAATTTAGCACAGTTAGGGTTTTTAGACCGAAGGCTACTAGAAAAAGGAGCTCTGAAATTTATTTTTTGGGTTTAGGATATCATGCTTAAAATTCGATGTTTCAAAAAACGTTTTTTGAAACATCACTTTTCACACGGAATTTAAGAGTCGGTTTTATTATGAAAATCATATAAAGTTTTAAGAGGAAACCCTACGTCAGAGTTGATTCCCTATGGGTAGTCAAGAATTAGATTTGGTTATTAAGGGTGGAAAAATAGTTGATGGTACAGGAAATCCTTGGTTTAAGGCCGATATTGGCGTTAAAGACGGTAAGATCATCAAGCTTGGTCGTCTAGAGTATGCTGATTTCATTATTGATGCTAACGATAAAGTGGTTTGTCCGGGTTTCATTGATATGCATAACCACACAGAGAAGACTTGTTTGATAGATCCTAAAGTTGAAAGCATGATTCAGCAAGGCATCACGACTATGGTTATAGGGCAATGTGGTGGGAGTGTGGCTCCTATAAACCCAAATGCACGAGAGGAACTTATTCGCTGCCGTTTCTCTTTTCTTCCCGAAGAGGCAATAAGAACTGCTGGTTTAGATTGGGTTACCTATAGAGAATACTTGGCGCGTATAGAAGAGAAGGGGTGCTCATGTAACTTAGCAACTTTGGTTGGTCATGGGACTATAAGGCTTTCCGTTATGGGTTTCGAGGCTAGAAAACATACTGATAGGGAATTAGGCCTCATGAAAATATTGGTTGAGGAGGCTATGGAAGCAGGCGCTTTCGGACTTTCAAGTGGGCTGTATTATCCTCCAGGAGTTTATGCAGAAACTGATGAGCTTGTGGAATTATGTCGGGTAGTTGCTAAGTACGGAGGAACTTACTTCACCCATATCAGAGGTGAATCCGACACCTTAATCGATTCTGTAAAAGAAGCTATAGAGATTGGTGAAAGAAGCGGTGTTCCAGTCCAAATATCTCACCTCAAGGTTGCCGGTGCAAAAAATTGGGGGAAAAGTCCAGAGGTTCTGAAGATTATAGAGGATGCCCGAAAAAGAGGAGTGGATGTAACATTTGATCAGTATCCCTACACTGCTGGTATGACAGGGCTTTCAGCTTTACTTCCTCCTTGGGCTAGAGTTGGAGGAGATGAAATGATGATAAAAAGACTGAAAGATCCCAATGAAAGAAGGAAGATAAAGAATGACTTTGAAAAGGGATTGCCAGGTTGGCAGAATACTGTTGGTGATGTAGGTTGGAGTAATATTTATCTCGCCTTTGTAGAAAAGGAAGAAAATAAGTTTTTGGAAGGTAAAAACTTCAAAGAAATCAGCAACATCAAAAATTGTGATCCGGCATCAGCGTATTTTGACCTCCTAATAGATGAAAAAGGAAAAGGATCCATAGTTGTCTTCATGATGTCTGAAGATGATGTAGTAAACATAATGAAGAGTCCCTTCCAGATGTTCGGTACAGACGGATGGGCGGTTTCACCTAAAGGAATATTAAGTCACGGTAAACCTCATCCACGATTCTATGGTACTTATCCTAGGGTTTTGGGTAGGTATGTTAGGGATATGGGAGTATTGA
>CAZHYI010000079.1:0-5785 GCA_964536595.1 uncultured Candidatus Bathyarchaeia archaeon | reverse complement strand
GCCACGCTGCGTAAGCATCAATATCGCTTTAGCTAAATCCCCATCCGACTCTATTAGTGCTGCTCTAGCTTCCTCAAGGCTCGCCCCAGACTGTTGAGCCACCAACTGGATGTCCTCTTCAGGTATCTCCTTTGTAGGCTTCTCTATCTTCCTTTCAACAGCCTCCCCAACAACCTGGTAGATCTTCTGCCCTTGAACCTTAAGGATCGACACCTCAGGGTTCTCGATAACCATCTCCTTATCCTCCATCCTGAAAATTACTTCCTTAACTCCATCTAACGTATCTAGAGTGAGACCCATCCTCTTCATCATCTTCTTAGCCATCTTAGGGCTTACACGACGCATCATAACTAATCCCAATGACTAATATTCTATAGAGTTACTTCATTAACTTTCTCCTTTCCCACTCCCCTCCGAACACTCACAGCTAAACCTGACTTGAAAGACTTCATCTCCACACCCGACAGCATAGCTCTCCCAACAGCTAGAAGCCGCCATTCAGAATTCACAATTACAACTTCATCTCTGGGGCGTATATCTTCATCAGCGTCAAGCACATGCTTAGCAAAGAGGTTCTTACCTTCACACACAAAGGGTGCTGCCTCACTGGAGGCCATAACCCAATATTTAGGTTTAGAAGTATCCTCTATCAATCTCCTGGCTCCTTCAAGAGTTAATGAGAAGTATCCATCTAGAGGCCTAAGGATGGCGATTAATTCATCCCCATCATAGATGGATCGAATTTTACCGGTCTTTCCGGAGAATTTAACATTTACTTGATTGGGGAATAGGGCTTCTCCTACTCCAGCCCCGAACTGATAGGACGCGATGCCTCTAAGTTTATCCAATATGAATTCGGAGTCGTACATCTCCCACATCTCAGAGTAAGCAATTTTTAGGAGGATTACCTTACTATAAATAAGTTTGGGGGAGAAAAACTAATTTGCAATGTGAAGTTTGCGGCAGATGGATAGCGGGGAAGGGCTACAGACGAATAATAGACGGCGCCAGAATGATTGTTTGTGAACGATGCTCTAAGTTTGGGAAGCCAGACTTCTCCAGTGAAGTAAAGAGACCCACCTCTAAAAGTGCGAAGCTTCCTGTAAAAAGGAGGAAGGTTATTAAGTCTCCTTTGGATGAGGATGAAGAACTCGTGGAGAACTACAATGAGTTAATAAAGAAGGCTAGAATTGAGGCGGGTTTAAGCCATGAGGATTTAGGTCGCAGAGTGGGGGAGAAAACATCTACATTAAAGAAGATTGAGGGCGGTAAGATAATTCCTGATAAAGCTTTAACTAGAAAGCTTGAGCATGAACTCCACATCAAGCTACTTGTGAAGAGGCAGGAACCGAAGATAACTGAACTCCCGCAACCCCCTATACGCGAATTAACTTTAGGCGACATAGTCAAATTGAAGGTGAAAAAGGAGGATTCGTCAGAACGCGGGCGGTAGTGGTCTACAGATCTCAAGGTGAGGAAGTAGAAGATCTAGATGAGATAAAGAACCTTGCGGAGTCAGCTGGTTATGAGGTTGTGGGGTACCTAACTCAGCGTAGGAGAGCTGACCCTAAATACCAGATTGGTAGAGGAAAAGTTGAGGAGCTTAAGGAGCTTGTGGAGAGCACTTCAGCTGAAAGGATAATCTTCAATAACTATTTGAAGCCTGTTCAAGCTTACAATCTGGCTAAAGCTACAGGCCGTGAAGTTATAGATCGTTTTCAACTTATACTCGAGATATTCGCTAGGAGAGCTTCAACCTTAGAAGCTAAACTCCAGATAAAACTTGCTCAGCTGATGCGGGAGTTATCCATGGCTAAAGAGAAAGTTAGATTAGCGAGGATGGGTGAGCAGCCTGGATTCTCAGGTTTAGGGAAGTATGAGGTTGATGTGTATTACGAAACGGTGAAGAGACAGATTCATAAGATCAGAAGGGACCTTCAGAGATTTAGGAGTGGACGTGAGCTTCATAGGAAGTATAGATTGAAGAAGGGATTCTCCTTAATATCCCTTTCAGGATACACTAACTCGGGTAAGAGCACACTGTTTAATGCTTTTACTGGGGAGGATACCCTAACAGACAAGAAGCTGTTCACAACATTATCGACCAAGACAAGACTAATTAACATATTGGGTAGGAAAGTTCTCCTGACAGACACAGTCGGCTTTATTGATAGGTTACCGATACAGCTTATAGACGCTTTCCACTCCACACTTGAGGAGACAATATTCTCAGATTTAATACTTCTCGTCTTAGATATCAGTGAGCCTCTCAAGGAGGCTGAGAGGAAATTAACCACTTGCCTTAGCACTCTAGATAAGATAGGTGCATCTGGAATACCCATTGTAACAGCTATGAATAAGATAGATGCGATTTCAGAAGATGAGGTGAAATATAAGTTGGAGTTGTTGGAGGCACCGAACCCAATCCCCATATCAGCCCTTAAAGGAATTAATTTGGCGGAGCTAGAAAGGGAGATAGCTAAGCACCTACCATTAAACTATAAGGTCCAGATAAGTCTACCCGACAATGATGAAGCAAAACCCTTAATCTCCGATATTTTTGAAACAACGAACGTGCTGGATTTCAAGTTTGAGGAGAACTCTATAGTTATGACCTTTGAGTCTCCCTTATCGATCGCGAATAAAATAAAGAGCGCTGTGGAGGAGCTTGGAGGGACATTCAGGAGGGATTAAAGAAGATATGCCGAAAGTGGTGGTTTTGAGGTGGGGGCATAGACCGAGAGATAAGAGATTAACCACCCATGTAGCCTTAACCGCTAGGGCTATGGGTGCCGCCGGAATAATACTTGCTGATACGAGCGACCCCACTGTTCGGAGAAGCGTAGAGAAAGTAGTCGATAGGTGGGGAGGCCCCTTCTTCATAATTGAGAATAAACCTATAAAGGAGGTTGTGGAGGAGTGGAGGGCGAAGGGTGGGATAGTTGTCCATTTAACAGCTTACGGCGAGAACATTCAAACGAGCGATGTAATGAAGAGGATAAAGGATAGTGGTAGGGATGTACTTGTGATCGTTGGTAGTAAGAAGGTGCCTCCAGAATTCTTCAGTGAAGAAATATCTGACTTTAATGTAGCTATAGGTAACCAGCCTCACTCTGAATGCTCAAGCCTAGCAGTCTTTCTAGACCGTTACTTCGAGGGGCAGGAACTAACAAAAAAATTTGAGGGCGCCAAAATGGTGATTGAGCCTCAAGCCCGAGGCAAGAAAGTCATCAAGATCGAGTAGTTTAAGTGCTGGGTGGAGGCACGAAGAGTTTGGATGGAAGTAACAGTATTAAGGCTTCTCCTCTCGATTCAGGTATACCGTGTCGGAGGCATAGTTGCAGTAAGTGCTGCTTGAATACTAGAATGCCCGTTACAGACCAAGACCTCCAAAGAATATTGAAGTTAGGTTACGAGAAGGAGGAATTTACAGTTGAGGTGCATGGTGAATTAAGACTAAGGAATAAGGATGGGAAATGCGTGTTTCTCGGGGAGAACGGCTGCAAAATATACCCTTTTAGACCGGAAGGCTGTAGAATCTACCCATTAATCTACGATGAAGATTTAGGTAGACCAGTTCTAGATAAACTCTGCCCCTACACTGAGGAGTTTAGGATTTCAAAGTCTGACAAGGAGAGATTGAGGATTCTCCTTAAGAAGCTTGAATCATCTATTGAGTGAAAAGACGATTTTATGGAGAAATTTAAATTTCTTTGAAGCCTTTAATAATATTTAAGGGAACCCTAGGTGATTCAATGGCTTATATTGTGGATGAGAATACATTATTTAAGCTTGCTGAGATACTTGGAGGCGAAGAAGCAGTCGAGATAATGAATGTTTTAAAGGAGCGTGAGGAAGTTACGGATGAGGAGATCGTTCAGAAGACTGGTATACGCCTAAATGATGTACGGAAGATCCTTTACAGATTTTATGATCACTCAATAGTCAGCCTCAGGAGAACAAGAGATAAAAATAGTGGATGGTTCATATTCCACTGGAAGCTTCAAACAAACCAGATAGAGGGGTACATAAAGAACTTGAAACTTAAGGTTCTTGATAAGTTGAAGGCTAGGCTTGAGTATGAGAAGAGTCATGATTTTTATTGGTGTGGAAATAAGGAGTGTAGACGCTTAACATTTGAAGAGGCTATGGAGAACGTGTTTAAATGCCCAAACTGCGGTGAATCCCTACAGCACTTCGATAATACTGAAGTGATAGAGAGAATCCAAAAGAAGATTGATGAGTTGAGGAAAGAGTTTAATTGAAGAGGAGACTACCGACAGAGGAGGAAGCTCTAGATCTTTTAGAGAAGGTTGGATGCTCCAAAGGCGTCATTCAACACTGCATCGCTGTTAAGAGTATAGCTTTAGATCTAGCTAAGAAGCTTAAAAAGAAAGGAATAAGTGTTGATGTCGATCTCGTTAAGGTTGGAGCTCTTCTTCACGATATTGGTAGAGCAAAAACCCATTCTATAGATCACGTGATTGCTGGATCTAAAATAGCTAAAGATGCAGGACTCCCTAAAGAGGTAATAGCTATTATCGAGAGGCATGCTGGAGGAGGCATATCTATGGACGAAGCTGAGAGGCTTGGTTGGCCTAAGAGGGACTATATTCCACAAAGCTTAGAGGAGAAGATTGTCTGTTACGCCGATAAACTTGTTGATGAGAATTGTAGATTAGGTGTTGAGAATACTTTAAAAGAGATGGCTTCAGAGCTCGGCAGTGATCACCCAGCGCTGGAGAGAATAAAAAGACTGGATGAAGAGATGAAAAGACTTCTGGGCGTAGCCTCCTCTGAAAATCCTGCCCCTTAATGTTTAACTCTACCCTTAATTTTTCTAGCCCTAAATTGCTTTATGAATTCAGCTAGTTTCTCAGCCGCCGCGTTAATCCACACTCTCCCTTTATCCGCGGAACCCTTCGTCGCATCTCCTATAATTCCTGTCTCAGTCCATTTACTGAAGGGCTCTATAAAGAAGGCAACTATCCTCTTGTTAGGATCATGAGGCACAGAGTCTAGGAGGTCAGACTCTAATATGCCATCCTTCCCTGCTAAATCCATCTTAACGAGCTCTGGCTTCACATGCAGCATCATTGATGTTTCAGCTTCACATGAATGACCTATTCCACCTATCTCGGATTCACGTAGCTGCTTAAGCTCATCCGTGATGAGGGAGAAGTACATTATTCCAGCCAATATCGCATCAGTTCTAGAAGCGACTTCACGGATCACAGTATTCATGGCTTGAACATTCCCGCCGTGGCCGCTAACGAGGAGAATCTTCTTGAAGCCATGCTCAGCCAGACTCATACAGATGTCTACCACATAATTTATGTAGTTGATGCTTCCGATGGCGATTGTTCCGGGAAAGTCCATGTGATGCCCACTTACACCGAAATATAATGGTGGCAGAAGCAGAACGTCATCAGGAACTATCTCAGCTGCTCTCCTACAAACCTCATAGCCTAAGAAAGAGTCTGTACCGACTGGAAGGTGTGGACCATGCTGCTCCATACTCCCAAGCACCAAAAGTACAACTTTCCCATCCTTTATAGCTTCCTTAATCTCAGGCCAACTTAACTCTTCATACCTAAATTTACTCTTCAATCTTACAGTTCCCCCTTCTAAAATTCATAGAAATAAGATTGCTGAGTTGATTATTTAAATTTAAAATTTTGTTGCGTCAAGGCGGAGGTGACAGTTCCCAGGTTTTCGGATCGCAATATGAATAGTACCAGATAATCGTTTCACCATCACTCACAACATACTTGTCGCATGCTGA
>CAZHYI010000078.1:0-5792 GCA_964536595.1 uncultured Candidatus Bathyarchaeia archaeon | reverse complement strand
TTTCATTTGTTTTAGAGTTTCATCTAGATAGGCCTTTACGGCTGTGGGTTTTTCAGTTTCTATTTCAACTATAATTTTTCCCATTTTTATTTTTCTCCACAATTTTTCCTATAATTTCAATTGGATTTTCAAGTTCATCAAGTAACTTTTTGACGTTTCGCTTTTTCCCAATCAATTTTTTGGCGTACCCTAAAACCTTTTCAGCTTCAACTGTGTAGATGGGAAAACCTTTTGCAGCGAGATAGTTATTGACGTGAGAGTGTCCTAGAATCGGTATTACTATGCTTGGGATGCCTTGAAGTGCAGCTTCTCTAGCTATGGTTCCGCCTACACTTACAACTAGCTCTGCTTGGGCAACGAGAGACGCTGAATCGATAAATCCTTCCGGAACGAATAGGTTCCGCTTTGATTTCCTAGCGTATCTCGAAAGAAAAACTACTTTTCCTAAAAATGTAAGTTTCTTCGCTATTTCCTCTGTTATATCGGTTTTATCCTGTGCATACACGGCTTTCGTTTCCATTTGTCTAACAACTATTAGGGGTTCACCATAATCAAATCTCATCTCCGCCTTGAAGCCTTTTATCCAAGCAACCTCATCAACCCCACTAAATCGAACTATCTTTCTAACCCCAAATTTGCGGAGGCACTCTTCAGGTATGGCTTCTGAAGCCACAACTATATCAGCTAAAGGGAGGGTTAATCTGTTTACAGCTTCAGCGTGGGGGCTGTCATGTGTAGAAATGTTGGGGATGCCTAACCCGAAGGCTACTCGACATAAATCCACTGAACCATGAGAGATCGCTATGTCAGGAGGTTCCTTTCCGAACATTTTGTAGAAGAGTGTTTGCCTTCTTAAACTTTCACGGAGTCTAGTTAAACGTGAGGTTGGATCGTACTTACCAACAACCTGAACTCTTTCACCTAGAAAATTCGCGAGAGCGATAGTGTCTGGATGTTTCCTAGTCGTTAAAATAACGTCATATCCTTTCCTTCTTAAGTATCTAGCTATTGTGGTTCCGTAACGTACATGTTTTCCTGTACAAGCATCATACCATACTCTCAATCGTAAAGCCCTCTCCCCAACCCCATATAAATCATACCTTCTCTTCTAGCTTCTTCAGGATTAATTATGTGGCTAAGGTCAAGTATGGCTGGAGGTTCATTCATCAGGGATTTAAGTTCTTTTAGGTTGAGGCTGCGAAATTCCCTATGCCCCACAGTTATCACAACGCAATCAGTTCTCTTTACAGCAGCTTCTAACCTATCTACGATAGGGTAGTTTAACTTAGCAAGCTCTGTCGATGTGAAGTATGGATCATAAACCTTAAGCTTAACGCCTCTTTCTTTTAGAAGATTAATGATTGTTAAAGCTCTCGAACCCTTCGTTTCTTTTACATCTGCCTTATACGAGATGCCTAGAACAGCTATTTTCGACCCTTGAAGCGATTTTCCACATTTTTTCAGCGTCTCCTTCACTAGGTGTATAGTGTGTTCAACGACTTTCTCATTCACATCTCTAGCTGTAGTCGCCATTCTAAGCTCAACATTTAATTTCTCCGCCTCTTTAATAAGCAAGTATGGATCTTTAGGTATATGTCCACTTATAAGCCCTGGTAAGAGGAGGTGGCAGTAGGGATCTGTGTTAGCTGCCTTGTACACTTCTAAATAATCTACTCCAGCCTTTTCACAGAAGAGGGCAAACTCATTAGTTAAAGCTAAATTGACGTCTCTATACACATTCTGGAATAGTTTAATAGTTTCAGCCGTTCTTAGACTGCTCACTGGAACCGTTCCAGCCTTAACTATGGTTTTTAGAACCGCGCACGCCACCTCTAAGCTTTTCGCGTCTATCCCTCCAACAACTCTCATATAATACGTTACGTCATAGAGCACTCTACCTGCAGTAGCGCGGATTGGGCTAAAAGCCAATCCAAAATCCCTCCCGGCTTTTAAACCTGAAGTTTCCTCCAATGTATCTTTAATTAAAGTTTCAGTTACTCCAGGTCCAACCGTACTTGCTACAATAATGAGGGAATCTCTCTTCAATTCCCGCCCCAATTCTTCACATGCATTAAGAATGTTTGAGTAGTCGGGATTAAATTCCTCATCTAGTGGCGTATTCACCGATAGAAATATGATGTCGCTTTCTGAAGCAGCCTTCCCACAATCGGTTGTTACGGTCAATCTTCCCTCCTTAACATGTCTCTCAATCTTCTCTTGGAGCCCCTGCTCCTCAAATGGGCTTTTACCCATCTCTAAATTCTGAATAATTCTATGATTCTTGTCGACGCCTATCACTTTAAATCCGGCATCAGCAAAAAGACAGGCATGGGGGAGACCCATCCTTCCACACCCAACGACACAAATAGTGAAGGCTTCTCTACATTTGCGTTCTTTAAGTAACTCAGGAGTAATCTTCATTATAGCAACTCTTCCCATCCCTATGTCCTTCCATTGATGAGTTTAGTTGAGAAATAATATAAGAGTAGATTTTCTAAAGTTTTTCACAGTTTCTTTCAAGTCTACATCTTCAACGCTAAATTTAGTTTGACCATTCATACATTGTTCCTAAGACACTTCCATTTTTGACTAGTCTTGCTGGCGCGTCTACATGTCTAACCCAATAAAGCCCTTTAGGGAGTAAATTATATTTTTGTAGTTCGGGCAACTTTTCCTTATAGGCGATTTTCAGAAGTAAATATGGAAAGTTGGCTCTATAGTCGCCGTAAAGCTTCTTGCTGGCGTAGGAGAAGAAGAAGGAGGTTGTGAACATTCTTCCAGCATTGATTTCTGTTGGACAAGGAACGCCCTCATCATTCTCTTTTAGATCTACACATGCTATTCCGCTATAGTTTGGGTCTATAGCTAACACAGCTTCTGTTGCGATTTTATTCAACTCCTCATCATGCACCGTTCGCTGAACAGTAGGTGTTCCCGTGATTCCTGAAGGGGCTAGGTGCGGATATATATACTCCAATCTCTCTCGAGCCATGGAAGCTATAAGCTCCCCTTCTCTCCATAAACTATGGAAGGCTAAGTTACGACCGCTAAGAAATTCTTGAGCAATAAATTCCCAGTTTTCTCCTCTGCTTCTCCAGTAATTTATCCATGAAACAGCGGTTTCTAAATTGTAAGCTGGTGTGCTGCCTCTTCCCCCTGCGCCGTACCTCGCCCTTATCCATATGGGGGTACCTAACTCCCCGAACGCTCTCTCAATATCTTTCTCACTCTTTATTTCAATGGTTTTCGCTGTTAAAATTCCCTTTTTGAGCCAAATTTTTGCGGATTCGTACTTATCTTGACATATTCTAACAGTTTCTTTTGAGGGAAGATAGGTTTGAGCTTCAAGTTCCTCTCTATTTTCAGAAATAACTCTTACCTCTACATCTGGTTGTGGATGAACAAACTCAACCCTCTCTTTTCTAATAATATGGTTCAGTTTTTCTATGTAATCCTTCTCAGTAGCCTTTGGAACAACGTAGGAAGAAGGCGTAGGTGACAGGTGAATTCTATATTTATTGAAGTCTACACCAACCATGTAGATTTTTTCAGGAGCAAGCTTCAAGGATAGAATGAAGTTTATTGCTGCGGGTCCACCTGCACCAGTGATCAGTATTCTCTTCATGAAACCATTCCCACCAGAACGGCGATGAAGGTGGATGCTGCTACTAAAAGTGAACATACCCAGACTATCTGATGTTCAGTTAGGTCTCTCTTGTAAGCGATTAATGTTTGTAGACTTCTTATGTGGTCGGAGTGGAGTTTATTGCCTACAAGGATCAATCTTGCTCTTCTATTGAAGAGAAGAATGTTAAGTATGATTAATGTTGAGTTCAATATGAAGGGAAATATGGAGATTAGTAGAGTCTGTTCGATATTTGATATTATACCGAAGGATGCAAGGGTTATTCCAAATGCGAAGCTGCCGACATTTCCCACAAATATTCTCCCTTTATAGTTAAAGTAGGCTAACACAGAGCATATGGCAATAGACATAACCATAAGTATCCTTAACTGTGAAACAGTTGCTAAACCGAACATCACGATCAAGGGACATATGGTTTCAAGCCCATTAAGTCCTCCCAACTGATTCACAGCGTTTGTCGTAACAGTTACTATGATGGGAGCTATAACCAGAAAGAAGAATATGCCGAAATCTATTTTACCGAATATGTATGTTGCCATCACGGTTTCTCCCTTTCTTGTAGCCATCAGTGGAATGGATGCGAAGATCGGCGTAATAGCTTTGTATCGCCATCTGAGATCTATCCAATCGTCGAATAGACCGAGGAAACCGCCGAAGAGAATGCAGGAAGCAAGGGTTAAGGCTTCCTCACTATAGATTCCCATAAATGAGAGTAGAAATAGGTAGGTTGAGCTTCCTAGAACATAGAGTACTCCTAATCCCGTCGGTACTTCGGGTTTTCCCTCTTTATGATAGTCCTTAACCGTTTTGAAGAATGAAGTTCCCTCCTCAAATCAGGTTTCTGGATACTTAATCTCATATACACATACGAGTATATGGTAATTCATATTTCCTGTCTGAATCGTTGTTCCAGAGGAGAGAAAGACAGGTTTGAAGTATGTGGGTTCCTCAATAGGATAACCTAACTTCGCCATTCTTCCATAATTCATTAATCTAACAAGCGTAGTGTTCAAACCCCTACTGTTCCAGACCCATCTTCCAGTAGCATTATCGTAATCGCCAAAATCAAACTCATTTAGACCAGCTATTCTAGCCATCCACATCCATTTCCCTTCATCACCCCAACCCACATCCCTTGCATAATCATCAAAAGTAGTGAAGATGACTATATGAGTGGCATTATACCTCTTAAGTAACTTAAGAGACTCAGTCTGGTTTGATAGGAATATTCTTGCAACATTCTGAATCTGCGTCATATTTAGGGTGGCATTATCAACCAGTGTGGTTTGATTACCTAAAGCTGTGATCCAGTAACCATAATCCCACCAACTAACAACTATAGATCCTTTAGGCAAGTTATCTCTCATCCACTCCAAAGTTTCAATCCAGTCAGGAATCGTGCTTGAAGTTCTCACAGGAGCGGAGGCGGAAGCGATGGTTGTTGGAGAGTAGGATAACTCATAGACTCTGGGTTGTGGAACAGCAAAGTTAATTGCTAATAACGAGAATAACACAAGAATCGCTGTTAAACTATATTCCCTCCCAACTCTCGGTAGATGAAGCCTCCTCCTACTCTTAGAGATTATCTGCGGTTCACTCAAATTTATAAAGAAGGGCTTGAGTAATTTCGCTAATCCATAAGCAGAGACTAGAGACATTGCGGGAGCGGCTATTAAGAGCAGCCTAATCATCGATCCAGCGAAATATAAGGATGTACCGCTAAATAAGATTAAGAATATATTTTTGTCTGTCGGTTCTTTAATGGCAAAGTATATTCCCAGAGGTATTAGTAGAATCAATATTCCAATGTCAAGATAGAAGCTCCCCCAAGCCGACGTTTTATGTTCAGCAACAGACTCTATTAATGGATTGCGTACAGCCGGATTCAGAGCTCCGATAAATTTACCTGCAGGATTCACAATCACTCCGAAATGAGATAGGGTTAAAAGGCCGACAATTATAATTCCAACTAGGAAGGACGAGAGAGTTATACGTGTCTTAAACTCTTTAAACCTTTGAAACAGCTCGATAAACAGCATCATAAGTAACACAAAGTATACTGGGAGGTTAAATGATTCAAAGAGGAATCGGATGCCTAACTTCGGTACATTAATAGCTATTAAGAAACCGACAAGATAGGTTATGA
>CAZHYI010000077.1:2937-5832 GCA_964536595.1 uncultured Candidatus Bathyarchaeia archaeon | reverse complement strand
TAAGTTTGCGATTGCTGTGACTAACGGTACAACCGCCTTAGAGATAGCATTAAGGGCAACTTCAGTAGGATTAAATGATGAGGTCATCCTTCCATCCTACACATTTGTAGGTACTGCTTCAGCGGTGGTGTATGTTAATGCTACACCGGTCTTTGTTGATATTGATCCCGAAACCTATTGCATTGATCCAGCTAGGGTTGAGGAAGCCATAACCAGTCGTACACGTGCAATTATACCTGTTCATGTGGCTGGGCAACCTGCAGACATGGATGCCTTAAGAAAGATAACTGAAGAGCACAACCTTTTCTTGATCGAGGATTCTGCACAGGCTCACTGTTCAGAATGGAACGGTAGAAGAGTAGGAGCTATTGGGGATATGGGAACATTCAGTTTTCAATCCAGTAAGAATATGACTTGCGGTGAGGGTGGAGCATTATTAACTAATAATGAGGAGTTATACCGAAAGTGCTGGTCACTACATAACTGTGGAAGGGTTCTGGATGGAGCTTGGTATGAACATAGAACGATAGGTGGAAATGCCAGAATGACAGAATTCCAAGCGGCTATTCTCCTCGCTCAGCTTGAGAGAGTGGAGAGACTGACGGATATAAGAGAAGAGAATGCGAAATACCTAACAAAGAAGCTGAGTAAACTCTCTGGTATACAGCCATTGAAAAGACATCCAAAGGTGACGCGGCACTCAAACCATTTATACATATTTAAATACTTCCAAGAGGAGTTTGAGGAATTACCTAGAGAAAAGTTTATAGAGGCACTTAGAGCTGAAGGTATACCTTGCAGTCCAGGCTACACGCCACTACACAAAATGGAGTTTCTGAGAGGAAAGACTTCAGGAACTCTCAAAGTAACGGAGGACGCATGTTATCGAAGGGCTGTATGGTTGAAACAGAACCTATTGTTGGGAAATAGGGAAGATATGGATGACATAGTTCGATCTATAATTAAGATAAAGGAAAATGTTAAAGAGATCCTTCAAAATTAGATTTATATTTCATCTGGAAGGTGACTATTATGGACTTCTTGAGTCTCTTCATCACGGTTGTTTTGATATCTTCATCTGGAGCTTTGGCTCCTGGCCCCTTATTCTTCGCTAATGTATCTCTTGGCTTAGATCATGGAGCTAAGAGTGGTTTATACTTTTCCATCGGCCACTCCATCGTAGAGTTCCCACTAATACTTCTTCTCTCATATGGTTTATTGTCCGCTCTAAACGCGGTCTACATTAAAACTTTCATAGGGCTTGCTGGCGGCGTCACCTTAATATTCTTTGGATTATTACAGTTGAGAAGCAGCTATAAATTTAGAAGCGCTGCTCTCAATAATGAGTATAAAAAAAGGAGATTGAGTAATCCTCTACTGATTGGGGTGTTACTTACCGGATTAAATCCTTTCTTTATTATTTGGTGGTTAACTGTAGGGGCTCAGCTGATTTATTTGTCATTAGCATTAGCTTCCCTTTTAGGCGTTCTCATAGTGTTTCTCTTTCATGTATGGATAGATTATGCATGGCTAATAACCACTGCTTATTTAGCAAGAAAAGGGAAGATGATAATAAACAGCAAAATCTATAGGGTGATCCTATTCTTCTTCGGCATCGTGTTAATTTACTTCGGAATCCACTTTATCCTTTCAAGCATCACTTAACTAGCGCCTTAAGTTGCGTAGGAAACTATCAGTGTAGCTATAAACTTTATTGATCTGATGAAGTCCTTGATTCGTATATTCTCATTTGGAGAATGAATGTTGGAGTCTGGGTAACCTACTCCACCGCAGGATACAACAGGGATTTTCATCCAGTTTCTAACTAAGTAGATGGGGCTGGTCCCAGCTATAGTTGGTGTAACCACGGGTTCTGACGCGTATACTTCTCTTAACTTCTCAATCGTGAAATTTACGAAGGGATCATCTGGAGGTGTTTTAGCTGCCTCATAACCACCAAACTTCTTAACTATTATATCTCCGAATCCTAAGGAGCGTAAATGCTTCTTCAAAAGCTCAAATTGCTTGTCAGGGTTCTGCGCCTCAACTAAACGGAAATCCAGCTTAACCTTAGCTATAGCGGGAAGTACAGTCTTCATGCCTGGTCCTTTATATCCAGAATCAAAACCACATATGTTACATGTGGTTCCATAATACAGCGCCTTTCTGCTTTCCACCCCTGTCAAGTCTCCAAGGAACTTCTCCAGTCCGAAACGCCTCTTCTCTTCGGCCTCATCAAACTTAAGCTTTTTCAGAAGTTCAATCTCAAGATCGCTTAACCCCTTCACATCATCATACCAACCCTCAATCAGTATCTTTTCCTCCCTATTTTTGATGGATGAGAGCGCCCATACAAGCTTCCATGCTGGGTTAGGCAGGAGAGGCGCCCAGGATGAATGTGCATCTTTAGATGGGCCGTGCGCCTCAAGTTCAACCGATAAAATTCCCTTCGCTCCCAAACTTAGGAGTGGTCTCTCGGTCTCATCTACACCATCCCCCTCCCAGAGATAAGCATCAGCCTTCAAGAGATTGAGGTTTTCTTTAACAACTTTAGGAAGTGTGGGGCTACCGACCTCTTCTTCACCCTCAAAAAGGAACTTCAAACTTATCGGAACCTTCCCAAATACTTTCTGAATTGCGTCTACCGCTGCGAGCCTAGCTATAATATTTCCTTTATTGTCGGATGCTCCCCTCGCATATATTTTTCCTTCACGAATTGTAGGTTCAAATGGAGGTGCCTCCCAAAGCTCTATTGGATCTACAGGTTGCACGTCATAGTGATTGTAGAATCCTAATACCTTCTCGCTTTTTTCGCCTTTTATTTCTCCTATCAAGACAGGATTTCCGCCATCTGCAGAGGTCTCATGAACCTCCAATCCTACATCCAACATTTTC
>CAZHYI010000077.1:0-2837 GCA_964536595.1 uncultured Candidatus Bathyarchaeia archaeon | reverse complement strand
TGTCATTCTCTAAATCTTTTACTAACTCTATTTTTCCTCCTGCTTCAACTCTCTCGCCGCTGTATGCTATATCTGAGAAAACCCTTATGTAGGAAACTACTTCTCTTAAATCGATATTTTTAGATCCCTTAATCACTTCTACATCACTTACGCTATAAATGGACGGTGAAAATACAGCTTCTCTATCGCTCCTGATGGCTGCTCTAACAACTCCGAAACCAAGAGGAAAGAATCTCTTGCTTCCGTAACTTTCACTTTCCTTCTCCACTCTTACTGGATTTATGGAGAATCTCACTCCTTTGAAGTATCCAAAATTCCATTTTCTATCTAAGATTCTTTCCGCGTCTTTTACGCTAATCGGGTGCTCCCTAACTCGTCTAAGACACCAGTCATTCCCTTCCCTCTTTCCGAGAGGCTTTATCTCTTTATCCCTCCCCAAGATCTCTAGAAGTGCCCGCTTAATCTTGAGTGTACAATCATAACCGTAAACCGTAATGTCAATATCAGATCTCTTAGGGTCATGAATTCCCAAGAGAATAGATCCTGTAACTCCTAACATTCTTGAAGGGACACCACTTAACTCTGAAAGCCTTCTTACGAATTCACAAGTTTTCTCTATCAAGCTATCATTCGGCTTCTCACGCATTAGCCTCTCCAACTTCACTTCAGGAATAAAATGCTTTACTATATCTCTTTGAGGAACAGTTATCACTTCAGTGTTCCATTCATCCGAGTAAAAGAGGTATTTCGGGTAGCTTCTCCTCAAAAGATTCATTGTTTCCTTTAGGCTTGGAATCGTATAATTCTTCATAACCCTATCAAAATCTTTCCATTTCTCCCCTTCTTTACTTAGTTTTGGAATATATTTGAGATAGGAGACTACCCTATCTTGGGGATGAGTGTTACCGACAACGCAGAAGAGAAATCCTTCCTTAGTTTTTAAGTAATCATTATCTCTATAGCTTCCTTCTCTATCGGGGGGAGGCAAAGATATACTCGATCACCCACACTATCAATTTAGATATTTATATTAAACTATTTTCTTCTAACAAAAGAGAATAAGGTTTGGAAGTTTGAGGATTGACTAATAAAGAGTTGAGGGATAGAGACTCCATAGTAACGTCTGAAGGAATATTTTTCAGAGTTTACGGCTACACGCACCCTCCAGAAGGCTACATATGTGATGTTGAGTATGCCTCATCATCAATTTATCGATCTAAATTGCCTAGGGCTGAAAGAAGAAGGATGGATGGATCCTTATACTACAAGTTTTATGCTGATGAAGGATTAAGATTTGTGAGAGAGAACTTTCCTCATCACCTCCTTAACTACAAGCCTTTAGGATGCACTATTGTAGGTGTAAAAAGAGATAACATCTATCAAACGCTGAAGCCTGAAGTAAAATTTAGAGAGATAATTCAGGGTGAAGCTCCGGATCAACTAATCTCTTCTCTCAAAGAAATTTTTTATGTACTATCCTCAAGATCAAGCCTCAAAATAGATGATTTCGGAGTTTTCGGCTCCATACTTCACAGTTTCTATCATCCCGATCTTTCCGATATAGACCTAATAATCTACGGTGCGAAAAAACTTGATCAATTAAAGGAAGTACTTAATGATTTATATGGAGAAGGTAACTTCCTCCTCAATGAGTTTGATGAGTTTGAGAGTATTAAAGGAAAAAAATGGAGATTCATAAACTACACTCCGAAAGAGTATTTGATGCATCAAAGAAGAAAACTGATCTATGCCGTTCTTAAAAGTTCATACGCCAGTAGGAAAGTGAAGGTTGAATTTGAACCTGTGAAAGACTGGTCCGAAATTATAAATGATTACGATCCAAGAGTTAAGATCAAAAAGAAGGGTTGGATAAAAGCTATCGCTAGAATAACGAATGATAGAGAAGCTCCATTTATGCCCTCAATTTACGATGTTGAAATTATAGATTTTCTAGAGGGGGAGGCTGAAAATATAACTAGAATAGTTTCCTATGTTGAGGAGTTTAGGATGCAAGCCTTCACGGATGAAGTAGTGTATGTTGAAGGAAACCTAGAGGAAGTTATTGCCCCAAACGGCACTTTACATCAAATAACCTTAAGTTACGGCCCTAGATATTACGAGCAGGTTTTAAAACTTCTAAATTCTTAGTCGGAGATGACCATATAGTCATGGGGCTCTGAACCTAAGATCAACCTGAAATATGCATCTTCACTTTTAGGAATAACTTTCTCTATTTTCCCCTGAGCTATAACCCTCTCTCCCTCCCTAGCCTGCTCACAAAACCTTCCCCGATAAGAAACTATTTCCCTTATTTCTGTTACCTTATCTCCATCTAAAAAATTCACATCTTTAACCTCATATCTACATGGAGTGAAGATCGATTCACCCGCATTTACAACCTCAGCCTTTATCCTCGCCCACCCAGCCTTTTTATAAAGAACATCCCCATACCTCTCATTTACTTCACTAGGCAACTTCACAAGCCTAATGAAGAACTCCACACCCCTAAAGACTCCTTGTAACTTCTTACGTGACTCCACTTTCACAAAGTCGTGAAAATCCATTTTTGTATCTTTACATCGGAAGTGATAGAGTCGCTTTAAGCCTTCTTCATTGTAGGTTTCGATCTCTCCATCACTAAAGAGTTCAGTTAATGCCTCGTAGGCTGCACAACAACTTTTGGACCCATACACTATCAAATCTACATCTGATGAAGGTTTATGCATACTAATCATCACTGAGCCCGTTACTCCAATGTCATTCCATGGGATATCAGCTTTTTCTTTAAGAAGTTGAGCTAAAGAGAGAGCTTTTCTCTCTAGATCGTCAAGCTCATC
>CAZHYI010000076.1:0-5869 GCA_964536595.1 uncultured Candidatus Bathyarchaeia archaeon | reverse complement strand
TCTAACCTTAGCCAGCTGCGTCACTGGATTCAGTAAGGGCATGTCTGAACCATAGATTACCCTCTCAGCCCCAACCGCTCTAACAGCCTCCTCAACCATGCCTACTTCAGTGCATGAGCTTGTAGTGTCAAGAATCACGTTATCCCTCCTCTTAGCTGTCCTTATTCCCTTCAGCCAGTCTCCACCTCCACCCATATGGCACATAATAATTGTGGCGTCGGGAAAATGGTCCGCTAAGCGGTCAGTCTCATCAGCTGATGCATGGATCTTAACTGGAACCTTGAGTCTTATAGCCTCCTCAACCACTGGATATACGCATGGGTCATCTGCAGGGTACATTTGAATCTGCGCGTGAAGCTTAACACCTACCATACCATACTCCCTTATTCCCTTCTTCACCTCGGCTACAGCTTCCTCCCCGAAGCGGGGATTAACAGTTACGTAACCCAAAATCACTTCTGGATACCGCTTCATCGCTTCAAAAACATCGCGGTTCCCCTCATGAAAATCGTACTTTATAGCCTTAATGGAGGAGACACAGATCTTATCTATACCCAGAGACCTAGCGGTCTCTATGAGAAATTCAGCGTCACCGTTGATTCCATTCTCCCTAAACTTCCCATAATGAGTATGGGCATCAATAATCAAGTCTGTCATAGAGGAGTAATCTCAAAAATGGGTCTTATAGATTTTTCCTCTCTTAACACTTATTACCTAACTCGATTCTCCACCCAAGTTTTGTAATATGCATCAAAGTGTTTCCCTTCCTCTTCCTGATGTATAAAGACGCCGTTATACCTCTTTGCTAGAGACATTATGAACCTTAATTCAGAAACCACATCTTTCTCTGTTCCATACATCATGATGTCCCTCCTAACGGAGAGTGAGAAAATCTTTCTTCCGCCGTACCTATCCAACAGACTCTCTAGTTCTGAGTGGCCTAGTTTTGCGTCAGGATTTATCTTGAACCCGTCAGCGCCGGCCCACGCTAACCCCTCAATCAGTGGAGTATAATTACCGTCAGATATGAATATGATTTTTATACCCTTCCTCTTCAGTGGGCGCCACAGCTCCCTATAAATCGGGAAGACATGCTCCCAGTACCAGTCTGGATTAACCATCGGTCCAAGCTGAGTCGCAACATCATCATGGCACACAAACGCCTTAATACCGACTCTAGACCAAGCCTCCATATGTTTCTTAGATACTTCAGCGTACCTCGCTAGAGCCTCATCTAGAAGCTCCGGGTTTTGATAGATAAGTCTAGCCATGAATTTCCACCCCACATGAACGATGAAGAAGGTGAAGAGAGTTAAGTAAAGCTCACCAGCAACTAAAGTTACACCCTCAAGTAATCTTTGCTGTCTCTCCCAACACTCCCTGTAATGTGCACTTATCTCCCTAACAGACCTAACCTCACATTCGCGTGGATCGTACTCCCTAAGATAACTTAGCAGCTCTCTATACTCTTTGAATGGTCTCTCAGTAACCCACAATATAGTGGATGCTGGACTCCTCGCCACTTCACATCCTTTATAAGCTATATGCCAAAGATCCGTGTATGGATAATCCCCTCTAAAGTCCTCGTAGCTTCCATAAACAGTCTGTTCTGGAAGCGTATCCTCCCACCTATATTTACATTCCTCACTTACAAACGCCATACTGTAACTCAAATCCACATCTAAAGCCTCATGGAAGGCACGTATATGCTTATTCCTCTCCCTCCTACTCACACCACTCAACTTCTCAGCAAAGCTCGAACCGCCTATAGTATTCAATAAGGGAATCTTATCTGTCGACTCAAGATTGATTGCCCTTAAAGCCCTATAAATAGCCAAACCAACATTCACCGCAACCTTAACATTGCAGCTTACTTAAACCGTGAGAGGCTGCGTTGAATTAATGGAAACCGATACTTATTTAAAGATTTTTTTCGTTATAGCTTACGCGAAGGTGAATTCTAAATTGTCTAAATCCAGAAAGGATAAGCTCGTTGGGATTGTAGTTTCAGTACCCACACCATGTGATGAAAGCTACCGAATAAAGTATGACCAATTAGCTGAACATATCAAATGGCTAATCGATAACGGAATAACCACAGGTACAGGCGTAATTATGGTTTCGGGAGGATTGGGTGAAGGGTACTTCCTAAATATGGAGCAATTCAAGAATGTTGTGAAGACAGCTGTTGAGGCTGCTGAAGGCAGAGTGCCCATAATGGCTGGCGTCTTCGAGCTGAATGCCTTAACAGCCATAGAGAAAGCTAAATACGCAAGTGAGGTGGGTGCAGAGTTCATACAGGTGAACCCTCCACACTACACTATGCCGCTGGATGAAGAGGTATATACATACTACAAAATGATCAATGATAACGCTGACATCGGAATAATGGTTTATAATACTCCGTGGGCAGCAATGAACTTCGAGATTCGCCCACCATTAATGAGTAAACTTGTGGAGCTTAAGAATGTGGTGGGGATTAAATGGTCAAGCTTTGATTGGCGAAACTTCGTGGAGTGCCTCAAGCTCTTCGCTGACAAGGTAAACTTCATAGATAATATGGGAACCGTTGTTGGTCACATGAGGGGAATGAAGGGCTTCATATCAGCGATAGCTAACTTCGCACCTGAAGTGGAGCTGAAACGGTGGGAACTCCTCAAAAAGAAGGATTATTTATCATGGATGGAAGAGACTGATAGAATCATGGCTTGGAGGCGTGAAATATCAGCCGCTGAAGAGATCGGTCATAGAGGAGTCGGTGAAGGCACCTTAATGAAGGCTGTGCTGGAAGCTGCAGGTAAGCCGGTCGGTCCTCCATTCCCACCTCAGAAACGAATTTCGAAGGAAGGCATAGAGAGAATCAGAAAGGCGCTTCGAAACTGCGGCTTAGTTAAGTAACTCTCCTCCTCTTTTTTACTAAACAGCTTTCCGCCATAAAAGCGTAATGAGAAAGCTGAACTTTACTCTAGAAAGTTAGGAAACTTTTTATCTTAAGTGAAGGTTCCATAAAGCTGTAATGCCGCCTGAAAAAAATGAAGATGAAGATAAGAAGAAGGTTAAGTTTGGTCTACTTGATTATATAGCCTTCGTAATAGCTCTACTACAGACTGTCCTACTTCCATTCATCCTATTCCTAGTCGCTTTGGTCATTATAACCTTTGTTTTGCTAGCACTTATCTAAAGCTGAAGCTTCCTCAGTCACTTTCAAACCTTAATGAACAACCTAAACCACTGGTACTCCGCCTTTAATAAGGATCTCCCTCAGCCTACTTCTCTGCTCTTCATTCAGTTCCATATCATTTGGTGGTCTAGCTGGACCAGCTGGTAATCCAACCATTGAGAAGCATGGTTTAAGGATTGCTCCTTCCCCATTTATTCCCTGCTCAGCCATATCTTTAAACCATTGATATAGCGGAATCTGAAGCTTCCATAGTTCTTCTATAGCTTCGTTGTAGCGTCTCGCTTCATACAGCTCCCATAGCCTTAAAACATATTTTGGATAGAACCCTCCAATAACTGCGAGGAATCCCTTCGCTCCGAATAAGTGTCCTAATCCATGGTACTGGTTGTCTATGAAGGCCATTTTATCGGCGTAGTTCCTCAAGACATCAATGTAAGTGTAGAAGTTGGGTGAAGACCACTTCACGCTTATAATGTTACCTATCTGGTAGAGGCGCTCCATTAATTCAGTGTCTATGCCCTTACCGCCAAGCACTCCAAGCCAAGTAGTGTTATACACCATCACTCCGATATTAGTGGCTTCATTTATCAACTCAAAGAAGCGTATAACTTCCGCTGGTGAAGTATCAAAGTAGAAGGGTGGAGAGATCTGGATGCAGTCATACCCTAACTTCTCGGCGTGTTTACATAGCTCTATAACGTTCTTGAGGCTGCAGTCCTGAGCTGAAGTTATAAGCGGCACTTTACCTCCAACCTCGTCAGCCACAACCTCCATAGCTCTCTTACGCTCCTCCATAGTGAGTGCTGGGCACTCACCAGCAGCAGTTACAGCCATTAAGGTGGCTTTACCCTCAACTATACCGTTATCTACAGCGAACCTCGCAATAGTCCTCAACCCATCCAAATCCAACTCATAATCAGGTTTTAATGGGGTTATCAATGGAACTGCGGGGCCCACTATCTTCCTCTTAACCTCCTCTAACTCCATAATTTCCACCTCCTAACACCTACATTGGTAAGGCATATCCTTAAAAACTTACCTCAACCTTCTCTTCTTCTTTATAGGAAGAATTTATCTGCAGAGAACACTATATTCAGAGCGGTGCCGGCTTTGATAAGGAATCGTGTGAAGGAAAAGTTGAAGAGGGGAGACCTCACTTTAGGGGCGTGGATAACTATTGGTCACCCAGACGTTGCGGAGATAATGGCTAATGCCGGGTTCGACTGGCTGCTCTTCGATACTGAACATGCACCTCTAAACATAGAGATTGTGCAGAATCAACTTCAAGCAATGAGTAACACTGAAACGGTTCCCATAATACGTGTAGCATGGAACGACATGGTGCTTATAAAGAGAGCGCTTGACATCGGCGCGTATGGCGTTGTGATTCCATGGGTTAATAACCGTGAGGACGCCAAAAACGCTGTACGTTACTGCAGATACCCGACTGAAGGATTGAGGGGTGTGGGGCCTAGAAGAGCCGCTAGGTACGGGCTTGACTCTGAATACCTCTTAAGGGCGGATGAAGAGATTCTCGTAGTTGCCCAGATAGAGACTAGAGAGGCCGTCGATAACATTGAGGATATAGTGTCGGTTGAGGGCATAGATGCCACATTTATAGGCCCCTCAGACCTATCCGCCTCCCTCGGCTTGATGGGGCAACCCTTCCACCCGAAAGTTATACAAGCCATAGAGAAGGTTCTAGATGCATGTTTAAGTAGCGGAGTAGCAGCTGGATTAGCCTACGCTCAAACCATCGAGGAGCTTGTGAAATTTATCAGAATGGGCTTCAGATTCGTCGGCGCAACCACCGATATGGGTTTACTTTTAGGGAAATCCATGGAGGTTCTGAAGGACATTAAAGAGAGATTGAAGAGTTAAGGGGGAACAGCTAACCATAACAATTTTTTTCCTTGTACGCATAATCTAGTTGAGAATGGTGTTCCGTAATGAATGTTAGGGAGAGATTCGTAGCTACATTAAAGTTTAGACCTGTGGACCGCCCGCCACTATGCGAGTTTCTCGGTTACTGGCCTGAAACTGTGCAGCGTTGGTATGGTGAAGGACTACCGTTAGGTATGAGTGTCGCTGAGTACTTCGGGTTCGATGAGGGCTTAACGCCTTCCCCATGGAGAGCTGAAAGCCAAATCTCCTTCTCCACATCTGGATTAACCGATTGGGGCGGAACAGTCCCTATAGATTTCGGCCCCATACCGAGGTTTGGGCCAATCGTGCTGAGTGAGGATGAGCATTACAGGATAGTTATTGATGAGTTAGGCATAAAGAAGAAATTTATAAAGCGCAGAATGAGCGGTATGCCCCAGTTCCTAGAGAACCCAGTGAAGGATGAAAGCGATTTTGAACGATACAAGAAACGCTTCAACCCTAAGGATAAACGTAGATACCCCCTCAACTGGATTGATGAAGTCATATCATCCTACAACAAGTCAACTCAACCCTTAAGTATAAGGTTCCCAGGCTTCTTCGGTTTCGCAAGGAATATTCTAGGCCTAAAGAGACTAGTAATCTCACTATTCAAAAATCCAGAGTTCATAAAAGAAATTATGTCCTTCTGGGGCGACTTCATATGCTCCACCATAGAGGAGGCGCTCTCAAAACTCAATATAGATTATGTAGCAAGCTGGGAAGATATGGCCTACAATAGAGGCCCCCACATAAGCCCAAAAT